>JBCDGT010000617.1:0-3177 GCA_038750915.1 Bacteroidota bacterium | reverse complement strand
GTTTACGCGCCAATGCCAGTTCAATAGCGTGCCTTAATTGGTCCGCCGTGATGGGTTTTTGCAAAAAACTATCTGGGTCTACATCCAGCGCTTTTTGAAATAAATCCTCTCGTCGGAAGGCAGTGATAAAAATTACCGCCGGTTTATTTTCGGTAAACCTTTCCACTAACTGGATTCCCGCTTTTTCAGTTTCCAACACAACGTCTATCAATAAGACATCAGGCGTATTTTCTGCCAAGTAGTTACGAGCCTCCCTTGCCGTTACCCGATGAACAACCTTAACGGACTCGTAGATTTCCTCTAACTTCATCTGCAAATCAACCGCAGACAACATATCATCTTCAACCAATAATACTTCTAGCATGTACACTGTTCCAATAATGAACAGGCAAGCTAAGCTCTCTGGGCCAAAAGCGCTGTTTTTTGTGATTAAAAGACTATAAGTGATGATTAAACGTGACTTATCAAATAAGTCATACGCAAACGCAGATCCTGGGAACGGCACAATGACCCGCTCAAATATCTCCCCACTGGTTGCATGCGTGACTGTCTGGGCCTCGTATTAAGCTCCTACTTCCTGATAATACAGCGATAGGCTTTTTAATTTACTATCAGTTTTTTCGTGATCATGATGTTCCCATCGACTATGGCTTTAAGCCAGTAAACCCCGCGCGCAAGATCCGTCAATGGTATTTCTACTTGCGTAGACCGTACTTCAAATTGCCTTTTTATTACACCATTTACGTCCATAATACTGAGTTTAGCCCCCCTGACCACAGGGTCAAGCTGGACGTACAATGCCCCTCTATGTACAGGATTGGGGTAGATAGTCACTAACGCTTTATCTTGATCACCATTTGCTAGTGTACTAGTCGAATTATCAACCTCCCAAGTTCTCACCCACTGGTAGCGGGTCGACCTTTCTTCAAGGGTGCCATTAAAACCATCTAACGCTAAGTCTCCGCTAGGGTAATTAAAATCATATGTTTCTAGCGCCATCACAATAGCCATTGGAGGGGCGAAAGGTATCGGAGGAGTAATAGAAAAACGGTATAAGCCATCTACATAAAAATGGACATCGTTTGGTGTTTCCCAGTAAACACCATATACGTGGAAATCTTCCGAAGGGTCGAAATTACCGTAAGCTCCCGCCTGATTAACCGGAGACAAACAGCTGGTACCACGTTGCCGACAGTTGGCGTTGATCCCCAACTCAAACTCATTAGCTACGTTCGCGTACCACCCTAATTCTGGCGCTTTAAATACACCAGATTTTATCCCAATACTTTCCGTAACATCCAACTCCGTTTTAGGGCTAACGTTACAATCAGCAGAGGGAGAGGACAACCAAAATGTCCCTGACATAATGGTCTCCGTAGTCCGCATCTTAGCTTCCGTGTACATTCCAGCTTGCATTACACCGGTCGACCTAATGATGGCGCCTCCGTGTGTCCAGTCATCCCGCTCACCTCGTTCGTCGGTCTTTGGGGCAGCAAAGGCTTCCGCTGCCAGCCAGAGTTCACCATCCCGCAAGTGGATATTATCGGCCTCAAACAATCCTGGCCAGCGCCCAAGCCAAAAAAACCTGCCAGGAATGATACCCCGAGAGTCCCATTTGCTTGTATCTAGGCTATTGCCGGAAAATTCATCACTGAGGTTACCAACTGCCTTCCACTCTAGGTTTTTCACGAGATTATCATTCTCAGTATCCCCAACCACAAAAGGTTGTGCCCAAGTAGGAGATAGCTGAGTGAGTACAAGCATTAGGGTGGCGAGTACCTTGACAGAAAGTTTCATATTGCTGCTTATGAACCAAATTATAAGGAGGTATTGATTACAAATAAACACCTAACCGAGTGTTACCGTAGGTATGATTAGTATCCTTTAATCATTAGTGGTAGTAAAACGAACGATTCCCCCGAGCGCCAGCCAATAATAAAAAACGCCCCGCCAGCTTTAAAAGCCAGCGGGGCGTATACCATTCATCCTCACAAGGAGGGAAATTATTAATTTAAGCAGAAAGCGCTTTCGCCTTTATTCCAAAGAGGTTTCCGCAGAAGCGACGCTTGCTTCTTCGGCAGCCCGTGCGGCGGCTTCTTCTTCGGCAAAGGCCGCTTGCCGTGCTTCCCACTGATCCTGGGCTTCCTGCGTGGTAACGAACAGGCGATCGTAGCGTCGCATACCCGTACCGGCGGGAATCCGCTTACCGACAATAACATTCTCTTTGAGGCCCTCCAGGTAGTCGCGCTTCGCGGCAATGGCAGCCGTAGAGAGTACTTTCGTCGTCTCCTGGACGGAGGCGGCAGAAATCCAGCTAGGCGTACCGAGGCTCGACTTCGTAATACCCTGCAGTAGTGGGAAACTCGTTGCCGCCTGAGCGTCGCGGAAAGTCATGGTCTTCATGTCTTCGCGCTTCAGTCGGCTGTTTTCCTCCCGCACTTCGCGCATCGTGACGATCTTACCCGCCCGGAAGTTCTCAGACTCTCCGGGATCGGTAATAACCTTCTTGTCGAAGATCCAGTCATTTTGCTTGAAGAATTCATAGCGTTCTACTGCCTCCCCTTCCAGGAAAGTAGTATCACCTTGGTCTACAATCTGAACGCGGCGCATCATCTGCCGTACGATGGCTTCAATGTGCTTATTGTTGATCGTAATACCCTGACTACGGTAAACTTCCTGTACCCCGTTAACGAGGTAAGTCTGCACGGCGAAGGGGCCTTTAATGTTTAGGATATCCCTCGGAGCAATCGCTCCTTCGGACAGTGGCATACCGGCGCGTACAAAGTCCTGGTCCTGGACCAAAATGTGCTTACTCAGGTTGATCAGGTATTTACGTCGCTGGCCATCCTTAGCCTCCACGATCAATTCACGGTTACCCCGCTTGATCTTCTTACTGAAGGTAACGATACCATCAATTTCGGATACTACGGCTGGGTTACTTGGGTTACGCGCTTCGAAAAGCTCCGTTACCCGTGGAAGACCACCGGTAATATCGGCAATCTTACCACCCTTCCGTGGAATCTTAACGATCTTTTCACCGGTCTTCACTGCTGCACCGTCTTCAATACTGATGTAAGCGCCTACCGGTAGGTTGTAAGAGCGCAGCTCCTCACCGTCCTTAGTTGTGATGGTGATGGTAGGAATCTTCTTACGATCCCTAGTTTCAATGACTACTTT
>JBCDGT010000616.1:0-3183 GCA_038750915.1 Bacteroidota bacterium | reverse complement strand
TCCCGGGCGTAGGTGACCATGGCGTAACCGTAGCGATAGTGGTCCGGCACCAGACTACGTAGGCTACCGTTACGGGCCTTAGCGTAGGAATAAGTAATGTCATTGGCCAGCAAGCTGCGCAACTCCTGGCTAAAGGCGGGCGTCCGGCCCCGGCCAGCAGCACTCAGGGCCGTCTCGGCGATCACCGCATCCCCTTCGCTGAACCAGTTCGGCGTGGCGATGGCCGAGGTGACCGCCCACCCGTACTGCCCCTGCAAATAGGAGGCTAACTTCGTAATCCCCCGTCGCTCATTGCTGTTCTGTTGCACGTGGCGGTATTCATGAATGGTGAGCAGGTCTACCCAGTCGGTTACACTAAGGCTATTCAACGACTGCGGCGGCGTCACGAAAAACTCCGAGCGGAAAGGCGCCAGGCCAACGTAGCCATTGGCCGTCATATCCGGCGTTCGCAACACCAGGTCAAAGGGATAGTGCTGGTCACCAATACTTTGTTGGTGCTTTGCTTCTAGCAGCTCGATCAAGCTCGCCACCCGTTTGGCCCGGATTTCGTATCCCGCCGGGAAGATAACCCGGCCGACTTCCGTATCGATTTTCTTCCAGTCCACTGCCGGTGGATTCTGTCCGATTTGGGCGCGGCCGCAGGTGCAGAGTAAGCAACCGAAGAGCAAAAAGAAATAGCGCATAGCCAGGGTTTGGGGGAAAAGATAAGGACAGGCTACTTAGATATAAAGTCCGTCATCTTACCTCTGGCAATACAATACCCACGCCGGCGGTAAATTCTCCCACACCCGCTTCGCTTCTACCTTACCGAAGGCCGCTTCGTAGTAGCCTTTCGTCTTCAGGCTGTAGTGGACTTGGTTGTAGCAACCTCCTTTCCGTAAATTGTCTTTTGCCGCCTTGACGATACTCCGGCCCAGCTCCTCTGGTAGGGCCGCAAAGGGGATAGCGGAGACAATGTGATCGGCCTTATCCGCGCCAATCTGGTCGAGCCAGTGGCGGATGTTTTCGGCGCTGTCTTCGGCCACGACCAAGCGCTCGTCGCCAATGGCGCGCATATCGTCGCAGAGGTCAGCGCTTACCTCGAAAGCAATTACTTTACCTTCCGGGTGCAGCCTTTTCAGGATGTGCTCAGTGATCACCCCATCTCCAGCCCCCAATTCGACAATAGTGCGGGCGGAACCGAAGTCAATCCGATCAATGGCCGCTTTACAAAGGGCGGTGCTACTGCGGGTAAGAGTGCCAGTGGTACGCAAATTACGCAGCCCCTCCAGCAAGAAGGAAAAAGTAGACATAGGGAAACAAGCTTAGCGGTGGACGGTAAGGTAATTAGGATTTAGGAATCGGACTAGCAAAGACTAATATCCTACACACTAATAAATCTACCACAGCATTAGTGTTCCCTAGGTCTAAGGTAGGGACTTCAAATATTGATGAGCAGTTAACACGGGAAGCTTAGCATGTTTAAAATCCGGAAGATTTCTGGTAATTATTACATCAGCTCCAACTTCAAGCGCTGAGTAGTACTGTAATCCGTCCTCAAAGTCCTTAAAATCACTATCATTTAAGGCCAATTTGATGATTTTACCGTTTAAGTCGGATATGGAGACGACTAACTCCAGGTCTCTCAACACCTTAGTCATTTTCTCTTTCCCGAGTATCTTTCTCAATATGTAGTTCATATTCGCAAAAGATAAGGAGGATACATATAAGTCTACCTTACCTTCATCTCCCAGAGTAAATACTTTTGCCGCTACTTCGTAGTCTGGTCTTTTTGCTAAAAGATCAATGATGATATTAGTATCAATAAATAATTTCTTCATTTGTACTTCTCCATCAAGTAGTCAGTATAATCGGACTTGTAAGCCTCTTCCTCACTACCCTCTAAATCCACTACCCCTACTAAACGATTCACTAAGGGTGAAATCGTCAATTCTGTACTTTTATTAGCGTCAGCATCCGTTAGTAGCGCAAGATAGTTTTCGATCATTCTGGATAAGCTTATACCGTTTTCTTTTGCGTAGCTTTTTGCTTTCTCAACAATATGAGCATTAAGACTTAATGTGAGTTTCTTATCCATAACAAGGCTGTATACGTATAAAAATACAAAATCCACACGTAAAAGTTGCAGCTCATCGCTCACGGAGTGAGCATTAACCGATCATTGCACCTGCGGCCGCGCCCTGATGCAATTGAAAATAGCTGATCTAACAAGTGTCATTCAATATTTCAACAGCACTGTCTAATACAATACCAAATTTTAAATGCTACTTGTTAGATCAAAGATCCTAAACATCCTACTTTCATTTTATCAATCCTAATCCGCTTTCCGCTTCACAAAAATGGCCACGATAGCGCTGGTCACCAGGCCCATGATGAGTGCCCCGATGGGAGCCATGACCAGGTAGCTCTTTAAGTTGAAGAAGGCTTCCGCCTCTTCCTGAGTGGTATTCCCTGAGGAAACACTGTACTCAATCGCATTGGCGAAATAATCTGGTGTAATGATAGTACTGGTGATGTACTGCGACAAAGGAGAGATCACAGCAATGATCACGGTCATAATCGCGCCAGCTTTGAAGCCTTGCCCCCAACTCATGATGCCTTGGTGGAAATTGTCGCGCTTATCCCGGAGGGCCAACACGTAGATTACGATAGCGGGAATGGCCACGAGATTCGTCCAGGTGGGGTGGTGGGCAATTAATTCATCGTGTAAGCCCACTAGACGCTCGCCGATCATCCAGAGGAGCATCATGCCCACGAAGATTAAGGCCCACTTGATTTCGATTCGGTACTGCTGCATGTTGTTTTGTTTTGTTTTGTACCCCAATGTTTGCTTGGGATGGATTATAGTAAATGCAGTCTACCAATGCCCTCGCAAGTTAGTGAGGGAGGAGCAATTAAACAAACAATATGTTTAAAATATTTAAAAAAACAATTTAATGAGGGTCGACGAAATAAACGATATAAAGGTCCCTACGCCCAAAACCATCCTTCCGATCACTAGCTAAAAAGCCGGTGAAGGTGTCGGGAGCCAGTCGAAAATGAGTGTCATCGCCGGCGGAGTTCAGCGGCATCCCTACGTTTTCAGGTTGGGTGAATTGCCAATTGCCTCCTACCACCCGGAAGCTACTGACTACGTCAAAGCCCCCCACACTGTAGGCAGGGTCATTGGTACTGAAGTAGATG
>JBCDGT010000615.1:0-3189 GCA_038750915.1 Bacteroidota bacterium | reverse complement strand
TTTCGTTACGGTTGGACAAGCAAATATGACCGATATTACGGTGGAAGGTGTTGCCTTGGGGCCAGGAAAGGACGATATTCAAACCGAAACACTGTACAAAGAAAATGTCTTCCGCGCCATCACGGAATCTTTGAACTCGGGGCATGATATTCAGGAAATATTTGAATACGAGCTAAAGGAGGATTGCGTGACAATTTGCCCCCCCTTTAGTGAATGCAAAACCATTTACACGGTTAAACCCGAAGACGTGGCTTACGAAGCAACCATCCAATTGGTCCGCTTAGACGACGGAGGTAAAATGATACCCAACAGCGAATACGAAATAAATACGCTACTGAACGTCCATGAAACTAAGCTGGCGGACTGCCGGGTAGTGGATCCCGTACCGATGGAAATCCCTAAAACTACCCTGAGTGGGCAAGTTTTCACCATTAAAACCGAGCAGCCAAACGGAGCGTATACTACTCTTGGCATTGCCTACGATGATCGAGGGGTAAGAGGAGCTAAAGTTCGTGTTTGGGAACCATCTTCTCAAGAAGTTTTGTCTTGGGAATTCACGCAAATTGAAGAAGATATTTACACCATTAAGGCGGTTATTCCCAATACAGATTATATCGTTTTAGACGGCAGCTTAGGGGAAGGAAATATAGACGGTTCGTTTGTTCACCTCTGGTCTCCAACTGGGGGGGACAATCAGAAATGGAGAGTTACTCCTAACGAAGATGGGACTTATCTAATGCAATCGCTTGATGCCAGGATTAGTGAACGTTTTGTAGACCTTCAGCTTGGTGGTAACTACGCTAAAAAAGGTGGCACCGTTCACATGTGGCATAAGACCGGTGGAACCAACCAAAACTGGACGCTTATACCCGTTGACGCTGCGCCAGCAACCGCCAATACCGACACGGATACAAACACCAACACTGCGGCTAATATCGGCCCCACCGTCACCCTAGGGCACCTCGAATGGATGACCCAAAACCTACGTACGGAAACCTGCCAAGACGGTAGTCCAATTCCCTCCGATTACTTCGTTTACGGTGGAGAGGACGTGCTGTATAACTACCAAGCCCTGGAAACCTGCGATGTTTGCCCAAGTGGATGGCGCTTACCCGCAGACTACGACTTTTCTCGCTTACAGGAAGCCGATGTGACCATGGATGTAATACTCTACGGGATCAATCTAGAGGGCGCACTCCCCTCGGATTATCTACGCGTTGAAGATGGCCGGTTCTCTCTCGAGCACATTGAAGTCATTTTGGATGGTAGCTCGCTGGACTACGATAAGGGGGAAGAAAGTGACTACGATGTAGTGCGCTGTGTCAGGGAAATCAACTAGGAACCTTCTCCTTCCAGAAAAACCGTACCAGTCTGGTCAAATATTTAGTGAAACCCGAAGGGTTAAAGACTAACGCTCAGTGTACATCAAGTGCTAAGCAATTATAGTTCTTGGAAACCAGAAAGGGGGTTGGTAACTCAGACTACGGACGCTCAGACCATTGAAGGGCTGCTCGACGGAAACGTCGGGCAGCCCTTGCTAGTAGTTCATGCCTAAGTAGAGGGAATGCTTGGGGTAGTACGAACTAGCTTTCTACCATATTCGTCGGGCTAGCAGCTAGTTCTAACGGCCGCATAAACGCCAATCCAAATTTTGGGAGAGATAGTCTCAGCAGGGTTATTCCAGGTTCTGCTCTTGCGGAGAACACTTACTAAAGCCTAAGTCATTGCTCTTTAATCACCTCATCTTTGCACCTGCGGCCGCGCCCCTAGGTCATGGCTGGTCAAGGTATTTACTACGAAAACAAGTAGTAGCAGAATTACTATGGTGTCAGCATCAAGTGGTATTTCATTAAGGGCATTTTGATAAGCTCCCCGAGCGCGTACACTCTTGTAATGACCCCATTGCACCCAAACCCTATCTGGCTAGAATTGCAAGCAACTTTAGTTGCCCGCAGCCAAAGTCTAAAATTGAGGCTTACTCGAACTTATTCCTCCAACAAGTACTCCGGCAAGAATAGGTAAATAACCGCATTCCGGTCCTCCTTATCTACTTTCTCCTTCACGGAGCCTTCCAATAGAATGGGATCGAGTTTTTTGGAGTAGTATCCGATCATTTCCTGCATAAAGCGTCCCCGCAGATTAGGTAGGTCTTCGTTGGTGAAGCCGCGTTCGGGAATGTTCCGGCTTTCTGCTGCACCACCAAAATTTTCGCTGCCTTTGAGGGGAAGTAAGGTTAGCTCATCGTAGTAGAAAGACTCATCGAGGTTACCCTTGAAGGAGCGAGCGCCAGAGATATCGGCACTCCCCTGTACGAAGAGTTTTACACCTTCTCGCTGGTCTTTTTTGATGGCCGCCAGTGCTTCGGTGACGAAGGCACCGATTACGGATCCGTACTGATCCCGGAAATCCGTTTTACTCATATGGTACTCACCGGGGCCGAAGAGGAGTTTGATGGTCTTATCGGCGTCTTTGAGTTGTACCTGAAAATAACGGCCTTTATAGCCTTCAACGACCTCATCGTCGGGGTGAAAGGTCGCTTCCCAGAAAGGGCGTTCGATTTCGAAAGACTCAGCGTATTCCGCTACGGAGACGGGCTCAAGGTCAACTTCTTGGCCAAATTCTTTCTTGATGGCTTCTTCTTCCTCGACCACTTCTTCGTGTTGGTCGATGGCTTGTTGGGCGTCGGCTTCTACCGCTTCGGTTTGTCCTTCTACTTCCTGGACTTGTGTTTCGAGGTCGTTGAGTTCTTCTTCCATTTCCTGTATCTCGGGTTCCATCTCGTCCAATTCCTGATCCGCCTCCTCTAGTTCCTGCTGGGCCGGGGCGACGTCATTACAAGCAGAGTTCGCTCCCAGTAAACCGTGTTCTTTGATCAACTCGGCCACTTTGGCTTCCGCGCCAGTTAGGTCGTTTAACGGCTTGGATAGGATGTCGACAAGACCCGTTTTGTTGTCGGTGAATTGGGCGAGTTTGTCCTGAACGCCACGGACGACCGCCACTTTGTCGTCGTAGACTTTTCGGGCTTTCTCCACCTTACCCGCGATGACGTCCAGGCGTTCCGTGAGTTTATTTTGTTTGTCGGTGATGAGTTCAAGTTTTTGGGCAATGCCTTTCGTTTTACCAAACAAGCCATCGACTACGTTTACAATATTACTCACACCAGGAATAGCGCTCAGTAAGGTCTTTAGC
>JBCDGT010000614.1:0-3194 GCA_038750915.1 Bacteroidota bacterium | reverse complement strand
GTAAGCAAGCAGTGGCGATTTACTGGGAAAGCAAAGCACTTTCAGATGCCTCCCTGCAACCCTTTATGGAAGCACCAGTAGCCAAAGAATTCATGCAGGCCATGGACCAGTCATCCATGAGTATGGGGCGTTACCAACTTTTAAACGTTGGTCTGACCAACAAGGAAAAAGCAGTTGCCTTACTTAATAGTTTTAACACCGGCGACAAAACTCCTATCTCTTACATCAACCCCAACAAGTACATTCAACACAATTTAAGTGTTGGTGATGGACTCGCTGGCTTCGGAGCAATAATGCAACATGCGCCGCCACAAGGTTTTAAGGCCAATGTCGTTCGAGCTTTTGAGGATGGCAACTACGTCTTTACCCATACTGAATATGACTTTTTTGGCCCAAAAGCGGGATTCGATGTCTTCCGTTTTGAAGATGGCCTAATTGTAGAACACTGGGATAATCTAATCGAGGTACAACAACCTAATCCAAGTGGTAGAACCCAATTTGACGGAGCTACGGAAATCATCGACTTGGACAAAACAGAAGCAAACAAGCAGGTTGTCAAAGACCTCATTCAGAATGTATTCATGGATAGTCAAATGGACAAAATAGCTACCTACATTAATCCCGAGAATTACCTCCAACATAACCCCGCAGTAGCCGATGGGCTTGATGGACTGGGTAATGCCATGTCATTTTTCGCTGACAATGGAATGGTAATGCAGTACGACAAGCTCCACAAAGTGCTCGGTGAAGGCAACTTCGTGCTAAGCATGAGCGAAGGGAAATTCGGTAAAGAAGAACCTACGGCATTCTACGATCTCTTCCGGTTAGACAATGGCCAACTAGTAGAACACTGGGATGTGATTGCCCCTATTCCACCAAAATCCGAGTGGAAGAACGAGAATGGTAAGTTTTAGTCTATCCACTTTAGATTCAATAACCGTAAAAACAACCCATTATGACTAATGATGCAACAACTACCGTACCGAAGTGGATAACCATATACCTATGGATAACGGCACTAATCACATTGGGCGCAAGCCTAGCAGGTTACTTTAAACCGGATGCCTTACTCGGAACTTGGGAAGCACTTCCGGCAGTAGGTGCCTTATCATTGGCTGGCCCACTTGGGTTATTCGTCTCCAGAAACATGGCTACTGCGGTAGTCACCGTCTTTTCTTTGCTAAAGAACGATGCATCGATGATTAAGCTTGTTCTGTTGCTCAGAATAGTGAGCGATGGTCTAGACCTCGTAAACAATGTAATTGCGGGAAACATGCCTGTTGCGATTATGGGTGGCGTAATGTGCTTGATTGAAATATTCGCCTTCATGAAAATTAAGTAGAAATAAGCTTAATTTTTGCCATCACAACACTACTGAGGAATATCAGCCACGACTGATATTCCTCTTTTCATTTTTACAGACTGTACGCCCTGAGATGAACCTGGGCCAATACAGGATTCAAAGTCCGGGCTGTGCTTTATCTTCCGCAAAAAAACCGATCCATGCACCGCCGTACCGCCATCAAACTCTCCGCAGCACTACCGCTAGCGCCTTCTGCTCTTTCGTCTGCTGTCCCTGCACCTGCGTCTGCGCCCTTTAAATTGGCCTTTGCGCCCCATGCCGGCATGTTCAAGCACCACGCTGGAGACGACATCCTCGACCAGGTCGACTTTGCCGCCGAGATGGGCTTCTCCGCCTGGGAAGACAACGGAATGCCCAATCGCGACCCCGCCCTGCAAGCCAAAATGGGCGAACGCTTCGCTAAGCACGGCATGACCATGGGCGTTTTCGTAGCGAATAAGATCAATTGGAAGGAACCCACCCTTACGCTGGGGGCCGGCGAACATCGCGATGCTTTTCTCCAGGATATTCGTAATTCAGTCGAAGTCGCGAAACGCTGTAATGCCAAATGGATGACCGTGGTACCGGGCTTTGTAAATATGAAAATCGAGCCCATGTACCAGTTCGCCAACGTCATGGAAAGCCTCAAGCAAGCCAGCGCCATTTTGGAGCCTCATGGCCTCGTTATGGTCTTGGAACCACTTAATTATCGTAACCACCCCGGCCTCTTCCTTACCAAAGCCGCCCAAGCCTACGCGCTGTGTAAAGGGGTGGATAGCCCCAGCTGTAAGATTCTCTTCGACATCTACCACCAGCAAATTCAGGAGGGCAACCTCATCCCCAACATTGATGCTGCTTGGGACGAGATCGCCTACTACCAGATCGGTGACAACCCTGGCCGTAAAGAACCGACAACAGGAGAAATCAACTACGCCAAAGTACTCGGTCATATTCACGCCCAGGGGTTCAAAGGTGTTTATGGTATGGAACACGGTAACAGCCAGGACGGGAAAGCTGGCGAGCGAATGGTGATCGAAGCTTACCGGAAGGTGGATGTTTGATATTGATGGTTAATGGTCTATTTGTTGTACTGGCAAAAAGCAGGTGCAGCTAACTTTGCCATTCTCTTATATGGGTCTTAAAGAATTATCATGCTGCGCACCTTATCATTCCTTTTACTGCTAGTCCCTTGCCTCTGCTTTGCTCAATCCACCCAAAAGATTTACCTATCGGGAAAAGACAAAGACGATACCGTCAACTGGGAATTTCGCTGTTCTGAGGGACGGAATAGTGGCATTTGGACGACCATTCCCGTTCCTTCCCACTGGGAACAGCACGGCTTTGGTAGCTACAACTATGGGCGAGAAAAGAAAGAAACTCACAGCACGGAGCGGGGAGAATACCGCTACCGATTCACCCCAACAGCGTCCTTGGCCGGGAAGCACCTCAACCTGGTCTTTGACGGAGTAATGACCGATGCCACCGTTAGGCTCAACGGCCAGTCCGTAGGCCCTACCCACCGAGGCGCCTTTTACCGCTTCCGCTATGACGTAACGAACCTCTTGCAGCCTGGGGAAGAGAATGTTTTAGAAGTCGACGTAGCTAAAGTCAGTACCAATGCCAGTGTCAATCAGGCTGAGCGGCATGCAGATTATTGGATTTTTGGCGGCATTTTTCGGCCAGTATGGCTAGAAGTATTACCCGAACAGCATATTCGCCAACTCAGCGTAGACGCCCGTGCGGACGGAAGCCTCAACCTTACGACGGATTTGGTGGCTTCCACTGCTGATCAGTTAAGAATAATCGTTACGGACCCAGCGACTGGAGAGAAAGTAGCTACCGCCACCTCGCT
>JBCDGT010000613.1:0-3206 GCA_038750915.1 Bacteroidota bacterium | reverse complement strand
CAAAAAAGCTGAATCCACGGTAGTTACTACGGACTTTGCACCTGCGTCCGCGCACAAAAACTCCTTGCGCTCTTGGGGGAAATCAGGATCGATCGGCAGGTAAGCCGCCCCGGCTTTGAGTACCCCCAGTAGTGCAATCAACATTTTTTCCGAGCGCTCTAAGCAAACGGCAACAATGGCTTCCCGCCGCACGCCTTGAGCCCTTAACTTCCGTGCCAGGACATCCGTTTGTTGGTCGAGTTCAGCGTAGGTGAGGGTAAACTCGCGAAAGCGAACCGCCGGAGCGGTAGGATTTGATTGGACCTGCGCTAAGAAGAGATCAACGACCGTTTTATCCTTAGGGTAATCAGCTTCATTTGAGAAGCTCTTGAGCAGGTATTGATCGCGTGGATGTAAGGTTGTAACTAACTGCTCAGGGGCAGAAGTCAGCTGCCTCAGGATTTCAAAATACTGATTAGAAGCAGCAATTTGATGCCCCTCGAACACCTCCAGGTTGCAATCGAAGCAGAGGCTTAGCTGTCCCGCTCCCTCAAAGTCGTATACCTGCAACCTGAAGTGGTGACCTGGCTCCGTTTGGTTGGGGTATAACCAGTTGACCCCAAAATCTTCCAGGGCCTCCTCGATAAAAGTAACGTTGAGGTAATTAAACAGGACATTGAAGCTTCTTCCCGTCGCGACTGAACTCGTGCCCGGGCGGGCGTAGCGCAAAAATTCCAGGCTGGCTTCTCTTACCTTTTCGTGTAAGGTCAAATAAGTATCCTCCGCAGTCACCTTTACGTACAAGGGAAATAGCTCCATGAAAAGCCCCCCCGTTGTCTTATCGCTTGGCGTCACCCGATTATGGGCGGGTGCTCCCACGACCAATTCCTCCTGCCCACCTAACCGGTAAAGCAAGGTAAATAAAGCGGTAAGCAGTAAGTTAAACATAGCCAGGTCAGGGGTCCAAGCCCGAAACTCCGGACGCTGGCCCATATCGCGTAGATTGGCTAAAAGTTCCCCTCCTAAGGGAACCACTAAGCGCTGTGCCTCCGTACTCCGACTAGCATTCGCCCGGCCAAATAATGCCGGTGGATCGGGATAACCAGCAACTTTTTTAATCCACGCTTCGCGCCCTGCCAAAACCTTAGGAGATTTACGATCCTTGCTGGCTCGAACAAGGTATTCGGCAAAAGAACTAAGTTCAGGAGTTGCATTTCCCGCATAGGCTGCTAATAGCCACTTTACTTGTACGGACATTCCCCAGCCATCCGTAATCAAGTGATGTTGGTTGAAGTAGAGGATATAGTCGTTCGTAGAAAATTTGATCAACAGCGCATCAAACAACCGCCGCTCAAAATCAAAAGTTTGCTCGATAAATGGGCGGAGACTTTCGTGGTAAGCGACGGGGTCTTCGTTATCACTTTCGTCGCGGAATGGCAATACGAATTCCAACTCCTCAAGCACTTGTGGCCGTACTTTTCCCTCCTGGTTGACGAACACCATGCGCAAAGCATCACTGGCTGCGATCAACTCAGAAAAAGCCTTCCGCAACCGATCAACTTCGATTTTATTCCCAAGGGCAAAAGCGAAAGCCATATTATTAATCGGGAAGCCGGGAAGCAATTGCTCTCCCAGCCAAATCAACTCCTGACTCTGGCTTAAGGCACTGGTATCCATGGTTCCCTGCATACTACGCTTGCTTTACCTGCTCTAAGTACTTCACCATCGCACCGACGGTAATAAAGTTTTCGATGGTCATATCCCGCGGAGCAACCTTGAAATCATATTCTTCTTCCAGGAAAGCGATCAGGCGCATCATATCCACCGAGCCAAGGAGATTGCTGGTCAGTAGATCGTCCTCAGGAGCGATGGATAGATCCGGGTCACCGCCGTGGAATTCCTGAATAATGAAGTTGGCTATTTTATCGTGCATATTAAAAAGATACGCGGTAGTTAACCAGCGGTTTGAGGGTCATTGAATGCGCCGGAGTCTGCTAGTTTTCGTAGTTCAGGTCGGCTTACCTTCCCGGAGCCAGTCCTAGGAAAGTCAGCAACAATAATGATTTTTTCGGGAACGGCATACCAAGTGAGTGCCGCTCCGGCAAAGGCCAATAGCTCTTTGGTGGAAACCGGTGTTTCCTCGGAAACGGGAATCACAAAAGCCGTCAGCTGCAAAGTAGCCTCATCGGCCCCAGGCAGAGCCAGTACGATGGCTTCGCGGACGGCAGGATGTGCCACTAGACGACTTTCCACGGCGTCGGGCTCTACGCGGTAGCCACGCACTTTTACTTGGTGGTCTTTACGGCCAAGGAAGTGTAGGTTACCTTGTTCATCAATACGGGCGCGGTCGCCGGTGCAATAGAAAGTTTCTGGCAGGCCGCCGGGACCGCTGCGTTGGTAGAATGCTCGCTCAGTTAACTCGGGCCGAACCCAGTAGCACGCCATCGTGGTAGCGCTACGGATCAGGAGTTAGCCTTCCTGGTACGTAGGCTTTCCGTCTGCATCAAGTAGGAGGTAATCCGTATTCCCCCAGGTTTTACCGATGGGCACCTGGGTCTCTCCTTCCGGCGGAGCACTAAGGTTGTGGTAGGTGCAGACGTTTGTTTCCGCCGGGCCGTACCAGTTGCTTACTCGGGTATGGGGCATCCGTTGCATCAGCTGACGGAGGTATTTAGGGGCAAAGGGCTCTCCGGCGTAAAACAACCAGCGGAGGTCCGGGAATTCTCCTGCTTCGATCAAACCGGCATTAAGTAATTGGATCAGCGCCAGAGGAACGGAGTACCAAACCGTAAGCCGCTCTTGCTCGATCAGGTTTCGCATACTGGCCGGAAAGATG
Organism: Bacteroidota bacterium; assembly: GCA_038750915.1. Lineage (GTDB taxonomy): Bacteria > Bacteroidota > Bacteroidia > Chitinophagales > Saprospiraceae > Neolewinella. Next base: position 391 of record JBCDGT010000613.1, on the reverse strand, counting down.
GTATGCCCATCAGTAGCAATCACCGTACTCGCCCCGACCAAAGGAGCGGTAAAAAGGCCGAGGGTAGAAACGTCGAAATAGATCGGCGCGTGGTTGCCGAAGCGATCGGCGGCCGTGAGGCCGAAGGTGCCCGCCGTGAGGCGGGCGAAAGCCAACCCACTAGCGTGCGTATGCATGATCCCCTTAGGTTGGCCCGTACTGCCGGAGGTGTACATGAGGTAAGCAAGGTCATTTTCTACCTGCCGGATGGGTGGCGTGAAAGTGGCGGGCTCACTAAAAACCTCCGCCCAACTAATTCCTTCTTCCGAGCCAATAAGGTGCTCTACTACCTTACCTTGCACCTGCGAACGCGCCCAGTTTTTCGTCTGGGAATGATTCGTGACCACTACTT
>JBCDGT010000612.1:0-3208 GCA_038750915.1 Bacteroidota bacterium | reverse complement strand
TCCACGGGCGATTACCCTACGGACCTCGATGCGTCCGGTGGCCATACGCACACCACCCAACACAGCACCGAGCCGGAGTACCACTACCACATTCAAAACGACCTCTACCTGGGAACCTACTACATTCTCTTTCCGGGAGATTACCAAGGAACGCCGAATGCGATTAATTAAAAAATGGAGGATTTTTCTCCTGCTCCTTGCGCTGACGAGCTGCTTTGTTGATGAGGAAAAGCAGTCACTCGTGCCTACAGTAAGAACTATAGTTCCCAAAGACTCCCTCTATTTAGCGACTGAGCTTGGACTAGTAATCTCTGCGGGGGAACCCTTTACCGGGACCTCCGTGGAGTACTACCCGACGGGACCAGAAGCGGTAATGATTGACTACCTAGCGGGGCGAAAGCACGGCCTGCACCGGAAATGGTTTGTGGATGGTACCCTTAGTTTCAGCAGCGCGTATACCGATGGCCGCCGTGACGGCATCACCAAAAGCTGGTGGCGTAACGGCAAGCTGCGGTCTCAGGGGAATTATGTATTAGGGGTAGCCCAGGGCCTGCATCAGCAGTGGTACTTCAGCGGGGCCAAATTCAAAGAGATACGCTTAGTGGACGGCCGGGAAGCAGGTCGCCAGCAGTCTTGGCGGGAGAACGGAAAACTCTACAACAACTATGAAGCACGCGCTGGTCGCATCTTCGGCCTTAAACGAGCTAACCTTTGCTTCTCACTTGCTAGTGAAGAGGTACAACTTAATCGAAATGGCAAGTAAGATTTTATCCTCGCTTATCATGCTAGCACTCTTAGTAGCTTGTACAAATCAGCCCCAGGCAGCGGTGGCAACCCAGGAGGAATTACCCTATTATCAAGACGCTACCTTCACCCCACACTGGCTACCCATGGAGAGTGATTCACTGGCCAATTGGCATCGCATCCGGCCCTTCAGTCTGATCAACCAAGTAGGAGATACGGTCACGGAGGCCAGCCTGGAAGGAAAAATTTACGTAGTCGACTTTTTCTTCACGGCCTGCCCCGGGATTTGCCCAAAAATGACAAACAATATGGCCATACTACAGGAGGCCTTTATCGATGAGCCCGATATTCTACTACTCTCTCATTCCGTTACGCCTAAGTACGATTCGGTAGCAGTTCTTAAGGAATACGCGGAGGCCAAAGGGGTCAACGCAAAAAAATGGTACTTGCTAACTGGTGATCGTGACGAGATTTACCGACTCGGCCGCCACGACTACTTTGTGGAAGAAGACCTGGGCTTGGAGAAATCGCGTGATGATTTTCTGCACACTGAAAACTTCGTACTTATCGATCGCAACCTGCATATTCGTGGTATTTACAATGGTCTTAACCGAGCTTCTGTTGATCAACTTGCCGCTGATATTCGTAGTTTGCTGGAAGTTGCCAAATAAAGCTATTATGGATCGCTTACTCTTCTTTTTTCTTTTGGCTTCTACTGCTAGTTTCGCGCAGACCAGATTACAATTTTCACCACAATTGCACGGCGAAATTCTGACCATAGCGGAAGAAGAAATGGGCGCAGCCGCAGGTGCAAAGCAAGTGGAAACACTAAGGTTTTACCTCTCGAACATCCGTTTGCTGCGTGGCGGAGCGGAGGTCTACACCCCCACTAAAAAGCATCACCTCCTAGATGTAGAGATTCCCGCCAGCCTAACGATACCCCTTGATTTACCCGAAAGCTTGCGCTACGATGAATTGGTCTTCACCATTGGTGTTGATAGCCTTACCAGTGCGGCCGGTGTGTTCGGTGGTGACTTGGACCCAACCCTGGGTATGTACTGGACTTGGCGCAGTGGCTACATCCACTTTAAACTAGAAGGCAGTGCTCCTGAATGTCCGGGAAGAAACCACCGTTTTCAGTTTCACGTCGGGGGGTACCAAGCCCCCTTCAACGCCATCCGGGAGGTCCGGTTGGCCGTGGACTCGAAGGAGCCTATTTCCGTTAGGGTTGACCTGGACCGTTTTTTTCAAGCGACTGATTTACGGGAAAAGTATCAGGTAATGAGCCCAAACGAAGAGGCGATGACTCTAGCCGACCTATTGACGCACTTGTTTTACCTGAAAGATTGAGCGAATAGTGATGGGAGCAAGCAAATTTTGGTCATTTTGGGCCATTTTTATCTTTGGCGGATTAGCCTTCCAATTCGGTCCATCACCGGGCCTGAAATACCCCGCCTATTTTCCTGCTCCTACCTATGACTTTGCTGCCAATCCTCTCGACTCAGCCAAAATTCGGCTCGGTCGCCAGCTCTTCTACGACGAAATACTTTCGGCGGACGGGACCATCTCTTGTGCCAGTTGCCATTCACCGTACAGCGCCTTTGCGCATACCGACCACGGCCTGAGCCACGGCATCGGCGACCAAATCGGCACTCGTAACGCTCCGGCTCTTTTCAATCTGGCCTGGGCGACCAGCTTCCATCGCGACGGTGCCCACCATAACCTAGAACTGCAAGCTTTAGCACCGATCAATCATCCCGCAGAAATGGGCAGTTCAACGGCAAGCTTGGTGGCAGGGATGAATACGCACCCAACTTACCCTCAGCGCTTCGCGGCGGCCTTTGGTGATAGCCTAGTGACTGGAGAAAGGCTCTTAAAAGCCCTGGCGCAGTTTCAGCTGACCCTCGTCTCTGCCACTGCTAAATACGACCGAGTTAGGGTAGGACAGGACTCCTTCAGTCGACAAGAACTAAAGGGCTACGCGCTCTTCCAAAGATACTGTAACAGCTGTCACACGGAACCACTGTTTACCAATCAGGCATTCGCTAGGAACGGCCTGGAGGTAGATACCACGCTGAACGACTTTGGCCGGATGATGATCACGACTTTACCGGCGGACAGCCTCTTGTTTAAGGTACCTTCTTTGCGCAACCTCAGCTTCACCTACCCCTATATGCACGATGGGCGTTTTCGCAAACTGCGGCAGGTACTACAACACTACGCCACCCGAGTTACGGACCCAATGCCCCTTACTGCTAACGATCAAGCCGATTTAATTGCCTTTTTGTTGACTTTGGATGACCGCGATTTCGTCTTTGATCAAAAACACGGCTATGTACCCCCGGTTTCCGCCCGCGGGTTGTGTCCCCACCGGCGGGAAACCGGGGGAGGGCGAAGGATTTTTTGTAAAACAACCGCATTAGCGAAAACAACCAAGATGGTACGCAGATGTAAAATGGGTTTT
>JBCDGT010000611.1:0-3212 GCA_038750915.1 Bacteroidota bacterium | reverse complement strand
TGTTTGTATTGCAGGTCCTATTCCCTTAATTCAAATTGTCTCCTTACTACCGTCTCTTAATGGTTAGTACTTTCTTTTTATTGACTTAAAACATTATCGTTGACACCTGGGACTACTGCTTTACTCAACTCTCTTGAAGCCTTAAAATTAATCAATCAATTTTTTAGAAGGGTAATCAAAGAACAAACTAGCCTGAGATCCCAACTAATCAATTCCTACAACTTAAGACCTATCGTCTTAGCGGCATTGAGATGGCAGTAACGATGGTGTTCCCATATTGCTCATTCACCTTGCCCAGCACCCGCGCTCCGGCGCCCTACTACTCCCCAAAAGCGAGTACTACCCAAAAATGTAGCGCATCCCCCCCGGCCTTACGGCGAGCTTTGCCTTGTACAAAAGTCGTAAGGCCTACATCGTCTAACGGCTACGCTTTAACCCAATCTATTCGCTTTATGAAAAATCCCTGCAAACTCCTACTCCTCGTCCTAGTGTGCCTCGTTTCTTTCCCCTTACTGGCCGATGAAGAATGGTTCGGAAACGGACTGGGCCCTGGGGGCAGCGTAAACCTGAGGATCAAATACCTCGGCAACACTCCAACTGGTTGTACCCCGTCGATGCAGACTAAGAACGGCCCCTTTCTGGCCTCCGAGTTACAACAAATGCTCGATCAGCTATTCCACGTAGTCGCCTATCCCGAAGCAGATGCCAATCTTCGTTTCGAAGTAGAAATGGTTGCTAGTAACAACCTAATATTGGACACCAAACTATTGGTGCTGATCGATGGGACCCAATTCGACTTTACCATGTCTTCGGTTTTCGCAGGCCAAGGCTCCACCATTTACCGAACGACCGTCAGCCTTCCACGAGAAGTCGCTTATCAATCACCGGGTCGTTCTTTGCGATTGAACATTCAACGGTCCAACGGAGAGACCATTATCTCCACGGCCAATCAACTCATCGTGACCGGTTCCCGCTGGCGTGAAAGCCCTAGTTGGACCACCCTAACCCCCGAGCTTCCCCAACTTATCTTACATAACCCACCCGGAGATCAAAGCTTCGCTTTTTTTGAGGAGAACAAGGAAATTTGCTACGGCTACGGCATCTCCCTGGCGCGCGACCTTTCCGGCACTGCTTGGGCCTCCGCCCGTATTGGCAAAAAAGGCTCCCTTGGTATTGGTGTGGAAACGGAATACGAAGTCTATGGGGAAGTTTCCGCCTCACTGGAAGTTGGCATCCGCGCCCGCCAGGACCAATCTTATGAAATGTGTATCAAAGCCAATAGCCGCTACGAAACGGCCCAAGGCAACCCCTCCATTACCGGCCGCGACGGCGACCTGTACCTGGGCTCCGCCATAAGGTATCGTTACGGGTTTGCCGAACGAGTCTCAATGAATGGCTGTGAGCCTTACTTTGAAAAAGACTTCATGCTTATCCCTGATCAAACACTGACCAAATTCATCTACACTGAGCACTTCATCAAAAACACGGAACTCCCCGCGCTACGCGATCGCTTAGCGATGGTCATGATGGTTGGTGACAGTTCCGCCACTCAAACGACCAGAGATCAGATAGAAGCCTGGGAAAATGCCCTGGCCATGAATGATGAAATCTATCAAGCCGGTTCTTACCCTCAGGTTACCAGTTTTTCTGGCGGCACGGGTAACAATGCTGAATCTTTTACCGCCACCACCTCCAGCCTCCGCACCATCGAGACCAATATTTACATGGAGGCAGGAGCTGCTATTGAAGCTGGGGCAAGTGTAGATGGCACTGGTGGTGCCGCAGGTGTTCGGGTAAGAGCTCGAATAGAAAACGGAAGGAGCAGTAGCATTAGCAATACGAACACCAATACCATTGGTTATTCGCTACGGGATGAAGGTACTGCGGATAGATTTACCTTCGGAGTCGGCTCAGATGACGCCTTCGGCACCCCGATTTTCCTGCTCGACAGTCTGGCCAGCAACACCAGCTGCCCTTATGAAGGCGGCCGGCAAATGGACCAGCCCTACCTGGAATTTGTTAACGGCAGCACCGTTGATAGCCTGATCAACGTCCCGATTGGCACCCCTGCGACATTCCGCATCAATGCCTGTAACACCAGTGATTTCACCCGCACTTACTTTCTACGCGTCAAACGGGGCACCAATCCCTCAGGAGCGGGTATCCTAGCTTTCGGCCCCGATATTTCGAATAATGACTTGGGGGTCCAGTTGGATACCATCCCCCCCAATTCCTGCCTTGAAAACGCGGTAATTACTATAGAGCAATTGAATACAACCATCTTGGATTATGAAGACATCCAGCTGGTACTCTACGCCGAATGCCAACCTGCTACCGACCCCATTGAATCGACCATCTCCCTCACCACTCGCTTTGGGAATACGACGAGCACCAATAATAGGGGCCTTACCCACAAACCGCTACAACTCTTGCCCAACCCCAGCAATGGGTACTTCGAGATAAATACCAGTAGCCTAACCGCCGGAGGAGACCTGCAGCTCTTTGATACTGCAGGCCGCCGCGTCCACCAACAAGCCGTAAATCGAAATACCGAACGCATTTCGGTGCAACGACCAGATCTACCGAAGGGAGTATATTTGGTAACCCTCACCAGCCAGGGGCAACGACGCACCGCCCGAGTAGTATTACGCTAAGCCTTGAAAACATGGAAAATATCCAGCTCGCTATCATTGAAGACGATCGGGTCATCCGGGAAAGCCTGCAGGCTTTCCTGGGTGCCAACCCGGCCATTACGCTGGTCACCGCTGCAGACAGTGTCGAAGCGTTTCTGGCCACCCGTGAGTCTTCAGACGCCGCTACCGTAGACATTATGCTACTAGATATTGGCTTGCCCGGCATGTCCGGCCTGGAAGGCATCCGCCCCATTCGTAAGGCCCTGCCTGATGTAGATATCGTAATGCTAACTACCTACGAAGAAGAAGCGACCATCTTTCAGGCACTTTGCGCCGGGGCGGTTTCTTACCTGTCGAAGAGAACCCCCCTTCCCCAAATTCGGGAAGCGGTTTTCATCATTGCCAGAGGGGGCTCCTACATGTCGCCGGCAATTGCTCGGAAAGTAGTTTCCTATTTTGCCGCACCACAAGCCGCAACTGACAGTCAGCTTACCGAGCGTCAATTGCAAATTACCCAAGCGGTTGTGGACGGGCTTAGTTACAAAATGATCGCGGAGAAGTACCTGATCTCGATTGATA
>JBCDGT010000610.1:0-3214 GCA_038750915.1 Bacteroidota bacterium | reverse complement strand
TTTTTTACGCTCCTTGATGTTCCGGTAGCCAGCAATCGGGCCAGTGGCTAGATCATACTCTAGGTACTTTTCGGTAGCGTACCAGGCGATTCGGGAACCTGGGTAACGAGTAAGTAAGGGATGATCTTCGGCCCCAGCTACGTCTGCCTGAGCGGAGAGACAAGCTGTAGTAATAGTACAGATGAAGATGATCACAAAGCGGTTAAAAAGCATGATGAGTAGCAGTTTATTCAGGGCAAAAGTATCCGCCTAAAGTCTTCGTGTCTATCCCACAAACGGGGGATTCCTTATTTTAGGCGCGCCTAATGAACTACCCCATGCGTTTGTCCCCCCTTTGGTTGTTCCCACTATTCATCCTAGGGGGAACCACTACGGCGCAACCCCGTATTGCCCATTACCCCCCTGGTCACGACCTAGCTTACGGTACCGTTCAGGCCTTAACCATGACCACCGATGGCTACCTATGGCTCGGTGGACAAACGAGCCTAAGGCGCTATGACGGGACGCAGCTAGATTTTTTTGGTAACCGGCGGGAGGACACCACTGATCTAGCAAACGATTACATCGAAATGCTCTATGAAGATCCCGCCGGAGTGCTTTGGATTGGGCAACAACGTGGTCTTTCTCGCTTGAACTCCCGTCTGGAGCAATTCGCCAATTTCCGCCCTCCCGTTATTCAGGATAAGGATGCTGTACGTCAACTGTTGGTGAAAGTGGCTTATAGAGCTGGGCCATCTGATATCACCCTATGGGTTTCTTCCTGTGTCGGACTTTTCCCCTTCGCCATTGATCGCGGGGAATTTATCAAAGACACTGCTTTTTTAAAGCGGCAACGTGAGCTAAAGCTGGGTTTAGTACACACTTTTATCGGTCGAGAAGAACAAGGAGACATTTTATTAGCTACCGATGCTGGCCTGGCCCGCTTAGCGCCCGCCAAGCGTCAACTTGCCCTCCTTGGCGAAATTGGCCCCATTAGTCATATGGTTCAAGCGAGCAACGGTGACCTCATTATCAACCAGGCCACCGTTTTGACGAGGTACCGTTTGACGAGCAAAGGTCTACAACTCATTCATTCCCTTGAACTTCCCATATCCACCAAACAGCGCTTCGGGGTAACGGCATTCCTAGAAGATGGCGCGGGTACCCTTTATGTTGGCTCCACTTTTGGCCTGTTCAGAATAGATTGGCGAGAGCCAACGGCTCCCACCCTTTTTCATTTCACCCACGATCAAGAAGACCCCAATTCTTTAGTGTCTAATTCCGTTATGAGCTTGGCTCGTTCTCACGACGACATTCTTCTGATCGGTACGCGCAAGGGAATCGAGCGGATACCACTGCAACCGAATCCTATTCAAGTAATCAAGCGGGTTCCCGGAAAGGTGGATCTATGCGACAACATCACCAAAGGGTCAGCGGTGGACGTGGGCCATAACCTACTTTTACTGGGTACTCAGGGTGGGCTCTCAATAATCGACCTGGTCACTAATGAAGTCCGCTGTTATACTCCCGAAAGCCTCCCTGGCCTTCGCAAGAAATACATTTTCAACGTTGACCCTGGCCCACGCCCGCACACTTTTTGGGTAGGCTACCGGCAAGGTGGTGCCAATCTTCTAGTACTGGAGGATCCCGAAGCACCTTATTTTGAGGAGCCCAATTTCAGTCCTTATGAATTAGGAACGGAAGCACTATATCAGACGACGGAAGACACCGAAGGGACTCAGTGGCTAGCTACGAGTAATGGACTTTACGCCTACAGCCCTCAAGACCAAACCACGAAAGCATTCCTCCCCGTAACGGGTGACTCCCTTTCTCTCTCCACTAACCGATTATTTTCCGTGCTGCACGACCGCAAAGGAAGGTTATGGGTGGGTACGCGTAACGGTGGCCTTTGCGTCCGCCAAACTACTGATGGCAAAACGTCCTTTCGCTGTTTCCGCTACGACGAGAATGACCCAGGGAGCTTGCCCAGTGATATGGTCTTACACGTGAACGAAGACGCCCAAGGGCGCATCTGGATCAGTAACCCCGAAGCCCTAGCTGTATACCTAGAAGATGGCACTTTCCGCACCTTCGGCTTGGCGGATGGCCTGCCTTACACCATTTGCTACGGTACTTTTGAAGACCAGCAGGGCAACTTCTGGGCGGCCTTCGGCGGCAACTTCGCCCAAATTGAGCTCACGGACGCTGGAGACTTCAAACTGCGCAAAGTCATTACCCGTAACGAAGGGCTTGCTGGGCAAGCAAATGCTCAGTACGGCTGGTCTTCGTTGCCAGACGGGCGGCTGGCCCTCAGCCAACGGGATGGGCTTAATATTTTTCTTCCCAGCGAGGTCGGGGAAGACAACTACTTCCCTCCCATCATTCTTACCGAGTTCGAGCTTTTCGACCACCCCGTAGGTACCAGCCCAAGCCCTCAAGACAAGGTGGCGCCACAATTTCTGCTGGAAGATGACATCAACCGGCTACAGAAAATCAACTTACCTGCGGGCCAGGACTTTATTAGCCTGACTTTCTCCGCCCCGGAATACCGCCCCAACCGGACCACCTTCTACTCTTACCGGATAGCCGGTATCCAAGATGAATGGACGGACACCAACGGGCGCAATTACCTCTCCTTTCCCAAGTTACCGCCCGGCGACTATCTACTGGAGTTACGTACCGGCGACGAGCGGGAGCGTTGGTCGGAGGAAGTACGCACTCTCGGTATCTCACTGGCTGCTCCCTGGTACCAACGCTGGTGGGCGTTGCTGCTGTTTGGCCTGGCCGGAGCGGGTGCCGTCTACTTACTAGGCCGGCAGCGGGAACGTCAGCGACAACGGGTAGAGGCGGCTCGGGTGGCTGAGCGAGAAAACTTCCGTCGTCGTAGCGCTCGCGATTTTCACGACGAGGCCGGTAATCACCTAAGCCGGGTAAGTTTACTTACGGCGCTGGCTCAACGGCAGGTAGCGGACCATCAGTCCGAAGCAAATGAGGCGCAGCCGCAGGTGCAAACATTGCTGCAAGACATTAACAGTAACGTTCAGGTCGTACGCGAAGGCATGCGTGATTTCATCTGGGCTTTAGACCCCGACAACGACAATGCCTACGAGCTGGGTTTACGGTTAAAACGCTTCGGCCAAGAACTATTCACCCATCACCACGCGGATTTTTCCACGGCGCTACTTTCTCCTGCCCTGCGCAATATCTCCTTACGCCCCGACCAACGTCGGCATTT
>JBCDGT010000609.1:0-3216 GCA_038750915.1 Bacteroidota bacterium | reverse complement strand
CAATTCTGGTGGAAAAGGGTGGGAGTAATTGCCTATACTTTAGGCTCATAACCCATCTTCCGAAGGTAAAATTAGCTAATGCTCGGCGAGTAGACAAACGATTGGCCCAAAAAAAAGAATAAACCCTTGTGGAGGCAAGGTGTCAATTTTTTGTTGAAACTAGTGTCTGCCAATAATTTAAAAATTATTGTAAAATTTAATTTGTTCTTACGACTCGTTTCTGGGCCTCTTAGTCGGCAAAGATTTTTTTAGTTGGTACGTGTAAGCAATTTATGATTAAGGTGCTTACATGCTCGCCACTTAGGGGCCTAGCGCGCCTTGATCAACATCCGATAGGCTGCTGCGAAATTTGGCCGCCCGTAGCCCAGTTCGCTATCTGGGGCATCTGCTTGGTTAGCGGTAGCGCGTACGGCGTCAAGTAATTCCTGGTTGGTGGCATCCGGAACAGCTTGCCGCAGACAGGCCATGAGGCCCGCTACGAGCGGAGAGGAAAGACTGGTACCGCTGGCACCTTTAATTCCTGAGCCATTAGCGACCATCGACGGAACATTTACCCCTAGTGCACTTACGTCGGGTTTGATCCGGCCATCGGCAGTTGGGCCGAAGGAGCTAAAGTAAACCTTCTTGCCTTCACCGTTGATGGCCCCAATGGAGAGGGCATCAGGGGCATCGGCAGGGGTACCAAGGTATTTCCAATCGTCACCACCAGAATTACCGGCGCTGGTGACGATCACCATGCCGCGGGCGAAAGCATGGCCGATGGCAATGCTGGCCGGACTGGTCTTACCGTCCAGGTCTTCGTAGGTGTAGTTCATTGATTTATCGGTAAAGGTGGTGTACCCCAACGAGCTATTGACCACATCTACGCCAATACTATCGGCTATCTCTAGTGCAATGGCGTAGTTGATTTCTTCCAGACGGTGTTCTCCCCGGCCATTTTCTGTTTTGAAGAGCACGTAACGAGCATCTGGCGCAGTACCGATAAAAAAGAAAGGGTGATGAGCTGCCATAGTGCTGAGTACAGTTGCCCCGTGGCTGCCACCATCTAGGGCAGTACTGTCTTGTTGCACAACGTCATAGTTGGCCGGTACCCAAGCGGCATCGTGATAACCGAGAAAATCTTGGTAGCCAACGTTGGGAAAGCCGCCGTCAAATACGGCAACTAACACGCCCTTACCCCGGAAACCCCAAGCGTGGAGGCTGTCTCCTTCCATTCGGTCGAGGCTCTCCCAGCCGTACCCGTAAAAGCTTTTGCTCACGGGGACGGGGTCGAAAGCAGGTGCCGGGCGGTCCAGGTTTGGAATCACCGGTTTTGCTGAAGCCCGGGTGTATTGCGCTGGGGCTACCAGGTAACTACTACTGACAAATCGTAGCTTGTTGATGGCTTTCAACTCTTGGTTGGTGGCCTTTACTACCACGCCATTCATCCACTTACTACGCAACCATATTTGTGCTCCGGTGGCGGCTACTTTGTCTTCGTAGACAGGGCTAATGGGAAGGTCCATTTCAGTTATTTCCGTCTCATGTAGTGCCCTGCGAATTAAGGCTCGTTCGCTTAAGAAGGCTTCGGGCTGGTTGATCTTGTGGGGGGTGCCGGCTTTGTCGGCGAAGCCAATAAAGAACATATTCTGTTTGTCGCCTCCTTCCTGAGCGGAAAGAGGAGTAAATACAGCAAGACAAATGAGTAGAGAAAAAATACGCATGTAGCAGAGATGAGTAATTAAAGGAATTTCGGAGGAAAAGGCGTGTGGACTAGCCAAGAAAGGTCGTAACCAATTCCGCATGGAGTAAACGGGCGACATCGACTTCTGGGTCTGTCGGCTGCAGGTGAATTTTCGCTTTTTCGTAATCAGCGCGGCGACTTTCCAGTTTTTTTTGCACAAATGCTGCTAATTCATCAGCCGTATGAAGTAGGGGGCGGTGAGCTCGACCAGCCTCCAAGCGTTGGACTAAGATGCTGATCGGTGGGTCCAAAAAAACGGTGGTACCGTTGGCGTTCATCCAGTCCATATTGTCGTGGTAGCAAGGAGCACCGCCGCCGGTAGCGACCACCCCAGGAATTTCTGCTTGTAGGCTACGTAGGATCTCCGCCTCTAACTCCCGAAAAGCTACCTCTCCTTGTTCAGAAAAAATAGCATTAATGGTTTTACCTGCATTGTCCTCGATGCGCTCGTCTAAGTCGATAAAAGCTACGTCCAGCAAAGTGGCCAAACGGCGACCGGTGTAGGACTTGCCTGCTCCCATAAAGCCCGTAAGAAAAATGTACATGTTTGTTGTAACGCTTTACTGCCAAGGTAGTTGGGCGGCGGCGCGCAGGTGCTAAGAAAGGTTAAAGCGCCAAGAGGTTGGTGGTGGTTCTTGCGCCTATCTTCATTTCGCACATCGGATGAACTTTTGGTGCTGTACCGACAAAAGATGCAGCCGATGAGGAAATGATTGCTACTGTTTAGGAGTACACTTTTCACTCATTGGATACATCTTACTGCCTGACGGAGTCGGCGGAAAGATTATCCGATGTGTCGAAGGAGCCTACAAGAAATAAATTACCTTTGCCCTCCCAGTTAATAGAGATATGTCCCGCATGAAGCCAAGCTTGTTTTCCGTGCTGACTTTAGCCATTTTTTGCCTGCTCTTTAGTTGTGAGTCTGCACCTGCGGACGCGCCCACTGAAGCGGTGGATGCCCTCGGCCCTAATGCCGCCATTATCCGTAGCCCGGTAGACCAAGGAACGGATCAGGTAGATAGCAGTAAATTAGCCCGTATGGCTTTTTCCTCCCTTGATTATAATTTTGGTGAAGTTCGTGCCGGTGCTGAAATTACCCATCAATTTCCGTTCACTAACGATGGAGGGGTACCGCTGCTCATCACTCAGGCCCGTTCTTCTTGTGGCTGTACCGTTTCGGAATACCCCGAAGAACCGATTGCTCCGGGAGAAAGCGGAGCCGTCAGCGTGGTGTTCAATACTAAAAATAAAAGTGGAGGGCAACGGAAAGCTGTTACCATTACCGCAAATACTTACCCCGCAACAACAACCATCTATATGACTGGCACCGTTACGGAGTAGGGGAGTGATAAAGGATTTTGTGCGACTAGCCAATTTACTTTTACTGCTCTTGCTTGCTTCAAGCTACTACCATACCATCATTACTACCATACTATAACTACTAAAATGACTTCACTTCTTCTCCAAGCCAGCGGCGGTACCCTCGCCAACTT
>JBCDGT010000608.1:0-3221 GCA_038750915.1 Bacteroidota bacterium | reverse complement strand
GCTCCCTGAACATCGCCGCCACGGGCATGTTGGCCCAGCAGACCAATGTGGAAGTGATCTCGAACAACATCGCCAACATGAACACCACCGCCTATACGCGGCGGCGGGCGGAGTTCCACGACCTGCTGTACCAGAACCTGCGCCGTGCCGGTTCCACCTCGTCGGACACGGGCACGATCGTTCCCACCGGCGTGCAACTGGGCCTGGGTGTGAAGACCGCCGCCGTCTACCGGATCACCGAGCAGGGCAGCGCGCTGAACACCGACAATGCGCTGGACCTGTCGATCCAGGGCCGGGGCTACTTCCAGATCGACCTGCCCTCGGGCGAGACCGCCTATACCCGTGACGGCTCCTTCCAGCTGTCTCCGAACGGCGAGGTAGTCACCCACGAAGGCTACCGGGTCCATAATGGCTACGGCGGGGAAAAGATCAAGCCGAGCATGGCCAGCTTGGCGGAGCTCAACGTAAATGCTCTGGCGGTGGTGCCCTACACTTTCATGCGGAATCCGGATAAGGCCCACCCTTTGTTTATACCACGGGATGCCGGTTCTGAGAACGACTGGGCAACGGCCCGTTCCATCAGAGAAGCCCACGCTAAAGGCTGGTTCACGATGCTAAAACCGCAAATCTGGCTGGGCGGCGGCCACTGGCCCGGCGACGTAGATTTTCAGACCGAAGCAGAATGGGATACTTGGTTTGAAGCCTACCGCTACTGGATCAAACACTACGCCGTACTCGCCGAAAGAGAGCAGGTAGGAGCACTCTGTCTGGGCACGGAATTAGTAAAAACGACCCTTAAGCGCCCCGACAAATGGCGGGCCATCATCGCCGAAGTCCGTACCATTTATAGTGGCCAACTCACCTACGCGGCCAATTGGGGCGAAGAATTCGAAGGTTTCACTTTTTGGGATGACCTCGATGCCATCGGGCTAAATTCTTACTACCCCATTCACGACGGTGAGACTGTTGATCAGGCGGCGCTGAACGCAGGTGCCATGAAATGGATGAAAATGGCCGCGGACGTTAGTCGGAAAACCAGAAAACCCCTCTGGCTGACCGAAGTAGGCTTCCGTTCCGTCGACCAACCGTGGAAGAACCCACACGCGGAAGCGGGTGAGCGCAAGGCCAATCCGCTCCACCAAGCCGCTTGCTACCAAGCATTAGCTGAAGCCGCTAAAGCCACCCCTGAGCTTAAAGGTATGTTTATCTGGAAATGGCCCAGTTACCTGGGCGGTAATCGTCGTAGTCGTGGCTTCACGCCCAGTGGTAAAGCCGCTGCCCTTACGCTCGGTGAATTCTACGGAGCATGGACGGAACAGGGTAAGTAGTATGGTAGTCGAGTAGTAATGGAAGTATGATTACTATCCTACGGCACCCTAACGACTAATTTACCCGCTGCCTGGTTGTTCTCCATCATTTCCATCGCTAGCGGCAAAGTAGCGAAGGAGAATACCTGGTGAATATTCGGCAAATACCCTCCACTAGTCACCTTATCTACTATTGTCTGGAGAACGGGGGTAGCGTAAGCTGTATTAATAGTTTCCGGCAAAGCTCCGAAAGCTTCCCAGCCAAGGGTAGTTTTTACTGGAAACACGTTTGATCGTGGCACTTGGGTCCGTTCGGCATACCCGCCATCGTACAACCGTCCCATACTGCCCATGGCCGCGGCTACTTGTTGGCCGGGCTGCAAGTCGGTACCACCGCCATGAATTACTTCTCCCACGCATTCTATTCCTAAGACGCGAGGTAAGGAAACCGCATCGCCCGAGTGCCCCTGACGGGTATAGAGTTCGCTCCTATTAAGGCCAAATGCTCTTATTTGGATAATCACCCAACCAGCTTTTGGCGTTGGATTGGGTATTTCTACCAGTTCAAAAACATCATTTGTCCCGTAAGCTTTTATTTGCCAGGCTTTCATTAGGATCGTTTATTCAGGGGGGATTCTACACAACGATTATTGATATAACCTATCCCTCCCCGCCGCCGTAGGCAGCTGCAAAGCAAAATCGCCTACGGCTGGGGAGGGAACCAAAATTGACTAGCGTTAGGTGAAAAATTCTACTTAATTGAAAGCCGTCAAGGCAAGCAATTCCAAGAGATCGCCCTAAGGTGATATACTGCAAAAGTGAAAACAGCAGCGATTTCTTAAGCTATCAATTAGGCAACATAACTATCATTTTGATAAGCTGCCCTAAAGTCTCTAGGGGTTAAGCCGGTGCATTTTTTAAAAAACCTGGTGAGGTTATTGGCTTCCGAAAAGCGTAGATCGAAGGCAATCTCAGCAACGGACTGAATAGAATACAGTAACTCCGACTTAATTTCATAGACCAAGCGATCTTTGATCATTTTTGTGAGGGTAATGCCAAATTGTTCCTTAACTGCTTTATTGAGACTTACCCGGCTTAAGCCAAGTTCTTCCGTATAGAAGTTCACTCGTTGCTCTTCCCTAACTTTTTCTTCTAGTAAGCGCTTAAATTGAAATGCGTAGTTATTCAATTCCGTATCGGGTTCTAATCCGTGAAAGGTACAATACGCCCGGTTCAATTTAATGAGCATGTAGTAGAGGATGGAGCGCAATAAATGGATGGAATCCGTTTGTACATTTTCCAACTCTTGGGTGATTTCCTCCATGATATCATGCTTGAAACTAAACAAGCGCTCCTGCGGATTGAAGATAGGTGGGACACTACGATTGTAGAAGTACTGGAGGCGGTAGGGAAAAAGCTTATCGGAGAAAAAATCACCGAGGAAGTCATTCTCAAATTTAAGGTACCAACCTAGTTTGTCGCCAGCCTCCAAATACCACCTACGTTTCTGGGGGGGTGTTATAAATATTAAATAAGATTCAGAGATTGTTACTTCCTCTCCGTCTAAAAACAAACGACCACTCCCTCTAAAAAAGATCAGGATTTCAAAATAGTCAGCACTATGTAAATCAGAAAGGAAAGAATAAGCTGGCACCTCCTCTAACTTCCCAAAATCCATTAGTAATCCGTTACCGTACTTATCCCGATCAAAGGCTCGTGATCTCATTGCGGGTACTTTCGTATCAATTCATATGGTCGGTTGAACAACCGGTTTAGCGCCAAGTTACACCATTGTCGGCACGGCGCACTTCGCCTTTCACCGTCCGGTTTATCTTTAACCGCCACTAGGCCCCATAAACAAACGCAATATGCGATTAGCTACTGCTCTCATTTTCTTTACCCTTAGCATCCCTT
>JBCDGT010000607.1:0-3227 GCA_038750915.1 Bacteroidota bacterium | reverse complement strand
GTTTCGATCTCATCATTTTCAGCTATTGCTTAACGATGGTAAACCCTGGCTGGGAAGCATTGGTCCGCGCCGCACATCGTCGGTTGCTTCTGCAAGGCCTAATTGCCGTTGTCGATTTCCACGATAGCCCAATCCCGATCTTTGAAAGGCATATGAGTGGGCACCACGTGCGGATGGAAGGGCATCTTCTGCCCCTCTTAACCGAAAAATTTCGGGAAGAAAACTGCCGAATAAGAAATGCTTACGGCGGCATCTGGCGCTGGTTTGAATACCTTGGTCGGAAATAGATTTCGCCGTTAGCTTTCGTGTTTCTCCTGGAGAAGAACTTGGGCAACTACCGCTTCAGCGAAGCTAGTCCTTTCTGCCCACTCCCGACCAACAATCTCCGTAGTAGGCACACCGCTTTCCAGCCGCGCCTGCCAGTGGAAGTTTTCCAAGACCTTCCGCTCCCCTGGTTGCAGCCGGGTACCATCTTGCACGTAAGGAGCATCCGCTCGAGTAAATAGACAATGCTGCTGTTTTGCCGCCGCCAACCATTCCGCTCGCAAGGGTAACTCACGCTTAAAGAGATAGCGAGCGTAAGCCAGGGTAGTGAAGATATCCGTGTCGATAAAAAGAACCCCATCCGCTTCGGACACCGCCGCCTGAATGGCCGCCGCCTGGCGATCCGCGATGAGGAACAGGTCTTCGTAAACAACCGTATCGGTATGCGCTACGATGTCACGGGCCATCTCCGGTACGAAGCTGGTACCGTAGCGATCAGCTAAATGAGTGGCCAGGGTAGATTTACCGGTAGACTCCGTGCCGTGAAGGACAATCCGTTGCACGAAATCAGGTTGGGCAGCCGGCGCTAGAAAGGCACGGTGCTGGTATGGCTTTGCCCGAATCTCCGTTGCGGAAATTTTGACCTGCTGGCGGTTTACGTCAAAGATGCGGTAGTCAATACCCCAGTACTCCGCAACGTATTGCACGTAAGCTTCGGAGCCAATGATCCGCTGGGCGGTTGGCACTAGTTCTTGCAGTTGAGCCGCCCACAAAGCACTAATCTGGCGGCTAGACTCCGACGTCGCCGGCAGGTCCGCATCCAAGAAATCGAAGCGCTGTAGGCTGATCTTGGGATGATTTGCGTAAGTAGACCGAAGCCAGCGTTCCCGATCCTCACCACTAATGGGTTCGGTGGCCTCTACGCACAGTAAGACCGTGAGTCGATCGCAGTGCTCCAGTGCAAAATCGATCAGGGCCAAATGACCACGGTGTAGGGGCATGAATTTGCCGAGAACAAGAGCGTGCATAGTGGTGGCTTGGTCTTTTGGATCTTTGACTCCCATTCTAACTGAGGGACTTAGGCGCCAACCACTCCTTTTGACGGTACCACCGCCACCCGCCAGCGGTGGCCAGGCAAAGGAAAATGATGTATTCGATACCGACGAGCATAATCCCCTTGTTAAAATAGAGGATGATAGAGACCACATCTACAGCAATCCACAATGCCCAGCTTTCGAGGTAACGACGGGCCAAAAGGAAAGTAGCGATGATACTGCTTACAGTGTTAAAAGCATCCGGAAAGGGAAAAGCAGCGGCTTCGGGAAAAAGCGTGGGTAACCATTGATCTACCTGGCTTATTACCGCACCCAGCACCAGCGTTCCCGCCCCAAGCACGAACAGCCAACGAATTCGGGCTGGCGTGGACAACAATAGTACCCGCTCGTCCTTCTGATCCTTTTCTCGCCACACGTACCAGCCGTAGAGACTCATGCCAAAAAAATATACTTGTAGCAGTGCATCTGAATACAGCCGAAATTGGTAAAACAGAATAGCGAATGCCACCACATTTACTAAGCCGATAGGCCAGGTGCCAACGTGGTTACGTACTGCCAGCCAAACACTGAATAAACCAGCCAGCGTGCCGACCAATTCGAGGTAACTGATGGGATAATCGAGCAGGGTCAAGGCAATATTATTCATGCTAAAAAGGCCTTAAAGTTGGTAAGTGATGGCCACCCAGCCATTGGTACCAGCCCGGCGGTGAAAGGTTGGCCTTCCGAATATGTCTAACTGGCCATTGGTGGCATAGGTAGCATCGTTCAAGTTGAAGGCGAACGTCGAGACCGTCAAACGTTCCTTTTGCCACCTTAAGCTCGCATCGAGGGTAACAAAACCATCGATTTGGTGATCATTGGCAAAATCCAGGTAGCTGGCGCTTTGGTAGCGGAGGTCCAGTCCGGCGGTAAAGCGCCCCAAGCGCAAACGGCTACCCTGTTGTAACAAGACCGGCGGACTGAGCACTGGCGTAAAGGAAGTACCATCCTGGGTGATTTGGTGTTCCGACAGGGCGCCGTTTTGGTAGAGGGTAAGTTTGTCCGTCAGCGCATAGTCGATTTGACACTCGAGCCCCGTCCGGTAGGAGCGGGCTACGGACGAGCGCAGGGGCAAGCCATTAGGACCAAAAGCGCCGCTAAGTACGATTTCGTTATGGAAACGGAGGTAAAAAAGGTTGATGGCGTAGCTTAGTCGCTGGCCCTTACCCCGGAGGCCAAGTTCGTGATCAAAAACCCGCTCTGCCTCAGTTACGAAGGTGAGGGCGTCTCCGTCTGCGGTGGCCAATAGGTCATCATTACCGCCGAAAACATCATTCCTCGTTGGTTCACGGCCGGTACTACCAAAGCGGTAGTACAAGCTGCTAGTCCCTAGCTGCTGATTTGCCTCTAGGCTGTAATTCAGGAAGGTAAAACGCAAGGGATCCAAAAAGACACTACCATTATAGCTAAAATCAACGTGCCTTATTTGGGCGCCGGCGCGCAGGTGCAGGCTACCGATGTTGTTGGCCAGGCGGGTGAAGGCCGACACCTCTTTTTTCCTGCCGGTATTTTCGTACAATTCGCCAAGGGTACGTTCTGAGCCGGTATGACGACGCTCGTAGCTTTGTCCGTGGAGTCCCACTTGCGCTTCCCAGTTCGCTTTTTCGTAGCTGAGGTTCGCAAGGGCGCCAAAATTGTGGTAGCGAAAAGCGTAATTGAACAGTTCTTCGGTGGGAGCGAAGCCGAGGAAATTATTGAGGTCGAAGTCGTAATTACCCCGTTGAAAACCGTGATAGAGACTGGCCGACCATTGCAGTGGGCCGTCACTCAGTCGCGTGTACTGTGCTCGGGTTAGCGTGGTAGTGAAGTTATCCCGCTCCTGCTCGCTATTGGCATTAGTGCGTGGGTTGATCCGAAGTAAAGAGTCCG
>JBCDGT010000606.1:0-3227 GCA_038750915.1 Bacteroidota bacterium | reverse complement strand
GTCGCGGTTACCGCCGCCATCATTTTCTACATTGGCCGCGAAGTACTCGGGGCTTTCCGTCATCCGTCTAACGAGGAATTACAAGACTACTGGAGTGGTAAGCTGCGTAGTTCGGACCCTAAAGCCTTTCGCCGGATTAGCGAGCACCTTGCCAGTTGCGAAATGTGTCGGGATCGCCTGGATGAAATCCGGAAATATCACGCCGGGCCAGGGGCCGATGCTCCCCTGATCGAGCGGAAATATTGAGTTGGGAGGAATGAAGCTTCCTAAGAACTCCTTTCCTTTTTCAGCGTTACTCCGTGCAATGGATAAGGTTAAACTACCGCCTTGGTTTCTCACTTTTGGTATGCTCGTAGGGCTGTACCAATTAATCTCTATCCTTAGCTACCTCTCTGGAAACATCTCCTTTGGGGATCCCTGGATGGCTGCCGGCTATTTAGGATTGGCCCTATTTTTTCTTGGCCTAGCCTGGTTTGCTTATCGCAGCCAAAAAACAAGCACTAATGATTATTGACGACCATAAGATCGTAACCCTGACCTACGAAGTTCGCGACGGTGGCCCCCAAGGACCCTTACTTGAACGTATGGAGGTGAATTATCCTTTCAAGTTCATGTTTGGCGTTGGGAAAATGCTGCCAGCCTGGGAGCGACGCATCTTTGGTCTTAAGTCGGGGATGGGCTTTACTTTTCAGCTAGCCCCCCAGGACGCCTACGGACTGCCGAGTAAGGCCCACGTATTGGAAATGCCCATTCACCTTTTTCAGAACGAACGAGAACAGATCGAGCCCGGCCTACTGGAGGAGGGACAGTTCGTTACCCTGACCGATAGCAATGGCAAAGCCGTTAACGCTAAAGTACTGCGTTGGAATGAGGAAACGGTCACCCTTGATGCCAACCATGCGCTGGCGGGTAAGAGCCTCTTTTTTTCCGGTGCCATCCTTGACGTAAGAGAGCCTACCGTTGATGAGTTGATCCAGAAGCGTTTTATCGAAGAAGGCGGGGTGCGCCGATCTTAGCTCGCGGAGCTGTATTACCTTAGTCGTAGTAAAATCAAGATGCTTATGCTGCGGCGTTTTTCCTTTCTCCTTTTTTTATCCCTTCTCTGCACCTGCGTCCGCGCCCAAGAAAAATGGCCGGTCATCATTGATGCGGATACCGCCAATGAAGTGGATGACCTGTACGCCATCGTGTGTGGTCTAATTGAGCCTAGTTGGGAGGTCAAAGGCTTGACCGCCGCTCAGTGGCAAATCAGCCACTGGCGCAATATCCCCAACTCAATGGAAGAGGGGCACCGGCTCAACCAGATGCTAGTAGGCTATTTAGGCTTAAACGGGAAGATTACCACCCGTAGAGGAGCGGTCGCAAGACTCTTCGACTGGGGCCACAAAGCGCAGACCAGCCCCGCTTCCGAACTGATCGCTACCGAGGCGGAATCACTCCTAGCGGGAAAACTGAACGTAGTAGCACTCGGAGCGCTGACCAACGTTGCTACCGTTCTCTTGGACCACCCTGAGCTGGCCACGAAGCTGCGCATTTTCTGGCTGGGGTCTTCCTTTGACTTCGAGCGGCAGCTGATGCGCAACGTGGACTTTAATAGCATGATGGATATACAAGCGCTCGATGTGGTCCTGAACAGCCCCGTAGAGTTGTCCATCATCCCGAATAATGTAGCTCGAAAAATGGAAGTGGATTTTGCAGAAACCCACCAGCGCCTGGCGGGGACCTCCAGGGTTGCCGACCTACTTTTACGGCGTTGGGAAGAACACGCGGATGGTAGCCGCGACCAGCGAGTACTTTGGGACCTTGGGCTTATCCAGGCCATTATTCATCCTAAATGGGCCACTACTGAGGAAATTAAAACCTCACCCGAGAAGGGGAATCGGGTAATTACATTTTATACCGACATCGATGGTGCCGCCATGATGCGCGACTTTTGCGACGACTTATTGGACTATACCCGTTAGCGACGGCGCATTCGCCTCGGGCCGTACCAGAGCCAGAAACCAGAAACGGTAAATATCACTAAGGCGAGCCCCATTACGGAATTATAAATGACTTTGAAGATGCCGTGCGGAATGCCCAGCCAGTCATCCACAATGGAGCCATCGTGAACTTGTTCGATCCAGTCGCTGTGGCGCCGGCCGACGGAAAGAATTTCTCCGGTGGCACCATCAATTTGCACTTCCTGTTGCCTACCCGCAAAGCGGTATTTAAGGATGCCTTTACTTGGCCGCACGTCGACCCGGTCAATTTCCAGTAACTGTCCCTTGGCCTGAAAGAGGCCTTGGGTAGCAAGGATGCTGAGGGTGTCTAACGGGAGCCAGTTTTCCATGGACATATCTGTCCCTTTCTGGGTGTTCGGCAGTAAGGTTCCGCCACTGTTTTTTTTCCATCCGAGCAATAGGCCGGTGACGGCCATGATGAAGAAGAAAACAAACAGCGTGATCCCAGAGAGGCGGTGGACTCTACGGGTTGTCCGTAAAATTCTGGCTTGTCGTTGACGTTTGGTAGGCAAACTAAGCCTGGCTTTTTCGTGAGGCATACTCCGCGAAGAATACGGGAACCGTTTCGATGCCTTTGAAGAAATTCCAGACGCCAAAATGTTCGTTGGGGCTGTGGAGGCCATCCGAGTCGAGGCCAAAGCCCATCATAATGATGTCGACGTCAAGCACCTGATTGAATTCGTAGACAATTGGAATGGAGCCCCCTCCGTACATAGGCACAGGTTTTTTCCCGAAGGTCGCCTCCATAGCAGCACTAGCCGCTTGGAATTCTACGGTATCAGTTGGGGTAACGTAGGGATTGCCGCCGTGGTGGGGGTGCACTTCCACCTCGACGGTGTCAGGGGCAAGTGCCTTGAAATACTCCGTAAACTGTTTGGTAGCCTTGTGATGGTTCTGGTTGCTAACTAGGCGCATGCTGATCTTAGCATTGGCTACGGCGGGGATGATGGTTTTTGACCCTTCTTCTGTATATCCACCCCAGATGCCATTGCAGTCGAGTGAAGGTAAAATACCGGTACGCTCGTAGAAATGGTAGCCTTCCTCCCCTTCGAGACCACGTAGCCCTGGTCCAGCCATCACTTCCTTGGCGTCAAAGGTGGCATTGCGGATCATGTCCCTGACTTCTTCCGGTGGGAAGGCCACATCGTCGTAAAATCCAGGAATGGTAATGTGCTTTGTATCGTCCTTAAGGGCCGCCACCATATCACACAGGATGTTGATGGG
>JBCDGT010000605.1:0-3228 GCA_038750915.1 Bacteroidota bacterium | reverse complement strand
GGCTTAACCTAACGGTGGGTGGTGTTAGATTTCTTTTTCCTTACTGGAATTTTCGGCTAGTAGCTTCTTCTGCCGTAGGGAAATCTTCTGGTAATGATTGGGTAACCTGACCCGTAGCCGCCCACTCAACGCCCCGCAGGAAGGAGTAGATAAACCCGACACCTTCAAAGGAACGAGTGTCGTGTCCTAGGGTAGTGTGAAACACCCGCCCTTTCCCGTATTCAATGACCATCAGCATGGGCTCATGACGGTCGGTGGGCGCTTTTTCAGAAAGGTCTTTACCAGTTGCTAGTACCGTCATATTTTCTGCGGGGCCTCGCAATTTAGCGTAGCATTCATCGGCCGTAGTCATCCATACTTTTGGCATGCCCTTAGTAATGGGATGGTCGGGATTTCTTACGGTGATGGGGAATTCATGGCGACTGCCGTGTGCACCTCCGCCACCGGGGGAGGTGTCCCGAATCAACTCGCCTTCATTGTTGTAATAGACGTACGGCCCGTCTTTTTCATTGCGATTCCCCCAACCGCCTAGGCCAATCATTTTATTGTAGGCCAGCCATTTGGGAAAGGAGTTGTCGGCGGCGTGGACAGAAACAAAACCACCACCCTTAGCGACAAATTTTTCAAACTTCTTTTGGGTCTTGGCTGGCCAAGGTGCTGCTTTCCAACCGAAATTAGAGATTACTACATCATACTTTTTGAATTTGGGTTTGAAATTATCGTCCGTAGTCGGTTGGTCTAGATCAATTGTTGACGGGACGTCGGCAAGTGCGAGATATTCCTGCTCCTTGTTGGCCCGCCAGGTCGAACTGGTGCGGTTGATGTCCACGGTGAAAAGGCCGGTATCTTCCAAGTATTTCTTCATCATGATGGTGGACTTCGGCCAGACCACGTGGTTGTTCTGCCCGTCGACAATCAGCACTTTAATCTGCGCGTGACTGGAGAAGGAGAATAAGAAAAGTAAGAGTAGGCTTGTTAGTAGTTTAGTCATGACAGGCGATTGGAGAATGGGAGAATTAGAGAATAATAGAGTGGGTATAAAGGAAGGAATTTTTTTATTCTCTCGTTCAATCATTCTCGCATTCACTTTGGGCGCGGCCGCGGGTGCAAAGGAAGTTTTGAAAAAGAGACGGCCAAACCTTGGGGAGCCACCGTGAAAAAAAGGGTTAGCCACCGGAATTCCACCTAAGCAATTTTTCGATGGATAGGCTTTCATTATGGTAACTTTGTCCACCAATTATTTTACCCCCAAAGATGTATTCCATGGCTACTATGACTTCTCCACTCTCTGAGCGCGTACTCAAAATGAAAGAATCCGCCACTTTGCGGATGGCTAAGCTTGGCCGCGAGGTAAAAGCCCAAGGGCACGACGTAATCAGCCTTAGCCTCGGAGAGCCCGATTTTGATACACCGGAGCACATCAAGGAAGCGGCTAAGAAAGCCTTGGATGCAGGTCACACCAAGTATACGCCAGTTCCGGGGATCCCTGCCTTACGCCAGGCCATTAGTGATAAATTTAAACGCGAGAATGACCTCGATTACGCACCCGATCAGATTGTGGTCAGTACGGGAGCCAAGCAATCCATCGCCAACATTGCTCAAGCGCTTTTGAATCCTGGTGATGAGGTGGTTATTCTGGCGCCTTATTGGGTAAGCTACTCGGCCATTGTAAAAGTTGCCGGTGCGGTCCCGATTACCGTTGGTGCGGGCATTGAGGACGACTATAAGGTTACCCCGACAATAATCGAAGCGGCCATTACGGATCGGACTAAATTTGTCCTTTTCAGCTCTCCTTGTAACCCTACGGGCTCGGTTTACACTGCTGACGAATTGGCCGCAATATCCCGGATGTTGGCCAAATATCCCGACGTCTACGTGGTCGCCGATGAAATTTATGAGCACATCAACTTCATCGGTAAGCACGCCAGCATTGGTACCAACCCCGAGGTGAAGGACCGCACCATCACCGTTAACGGCTTCAGCAAGGGCTTTGCTATGACTGGCTGGCGTCTCGGTTACATTGGCGCGCCCCTCGAAATTGCCAAGGCTTGTTCTAAGCTACAGGGGCAAAGTACTTCTGGAGCTAACAGCATCGCTCAGCACGCTGGTGCCCACGCGCTCAATACCAGCCTACAGCCCAGCTTGGATATGCAAAAAGCCTTTGCGGCTCGCCGGGAACTGATGATTGCCGGCTTGGAGCAAATAGAAGGCCTTAAGGTCAATCGCCCGCAAGGAGCTTTCTACATCTTCCCTGATGTCAGTGCGTTCTTCGGAAAATCCAACGGCGAATTCACCATCAACAATGCGGACGACTTGGCTGAGTACCTCCTGTTAAGCGCCCACGTAGCCACCGTGACCGGCGCCGCCTTCGGCGCGCCTACCTGCCTGCGGATCAGCTACGCCGCCTCCGAAGAACAACTCACTAAGGCGATTGAGCGGATTGCTAAGGCGCTGAATGCGCTGGAGTAGTTTTGGTCTGTTGGTATTTTTTATTGATTACTGTTAACTGGCACTTTAGTGGTGTAGATTTGGTCCTCCAGCCCCCACCGCCATAGGCAGCCGCGAAGCGAACGGAGAATAACTTACAAACAGACCAAAGAACTAATAGTACCAATAGACCAAACTACGCTCCCACCATCTCCAACAAGTAGACCGCGTTGATAAACTCCCGGTTGGTACCTTCTATTTCCGACTGTCCAGCGGAGCTGTAGAACTGTTCCCGTAAATTGCGTAAGGCGCCTTCTAGGTAGTAAAGGGTGAGGATGAGGATGTGTAGGTGCTCGTATTTTTTTACATCGGTAGACTGCAGCTTCGCTAATCGCTGGCTGCGGAGGGATTGTCCGTTGACGAAGTGATCGTAGAGGTCAAAGAAATTTTTAGGC
Source organism: Bacteroidota bacterium (assembly GCA_038750915.1). Taxonomy (GTDB): domain Bacteria; phylum Bacteroidota; class Bacteroidia; order Chitinophagales; family Saprospiraceae; genus Neolewinella. The sequence continues at coordinate 346 of JBCDGT010000605.1, read as the reverse complement.
GAGTAGCCCTGGAAGTCTTTCATCCGACGGAGGGCCACTTTAGCCGCTTCTTCGGGGCCAAAGGTGCTACCACCAGTCCCAGCTTGGGAGTCGAAGAAGCGGCCGAGCTGGTGGCTGAGGTTGTCCTGCTTGATTTGCTCGTCTGCCTTGGGGAGTAGTAAAAACTCCAGGAACTTCCTGGCCAGAAACTTGGCTCGCTCCCTGGCGCTGGTAGGCGCAGAGCGAAGGTTGAAGTAATCACGGGCCAGGTCCCGCATAGTTAGGAAATTACTGCTGGGTGGGCTATGTAATTGGCTGACGTAATCCCGGTTTGTAGCGTGAGGGGCGTAGTTGAACTCGACGACTT
>JBCDGT010000604.1:0-3230 GCA_038750915.1 Bacteroidota bacterium | reverse complement strand
GAAATTTTCTTGATCCAATCCGTCATTATTGGCTTCGTCGGCGGCCTTGTCGGACTAGTACTGGGGCAAATACTCACCCAGGTCATCGACCGCGTTCCCTTTGAAGTGGGTATGATGGAAAACCTCCCGGTCTCAACTAACCCGTACGATTACGTACTAGCCTTTCTGTTCGGCATCATCATCACATTTTTAGCGGGTTTCCTACCAGCGCGCAGCGCAGCAAAGGTTGATCCGGTAGCCATCTTAAGAGGATAACTTCGATGAAAGCACTAAGCGTCAATAACGTCAATAAGCATTTTCGCGAACCCGTAGACTTTCACGTCCTGAAGGACATATCCTTCACCATCGACCGTGGAGAGTTTGTGTCCGTCGTCGGGAAATCCGGCTCCGGAAAATCTACCCTACTGTATCTCCTCTCCACCCTCGATACGGATTACGAAGGAACGATCAATATTGCGGGCCGGGATGTCTCGAAAATGAGTCAAAATCAGCTGGCGAAATTCAGAAATGAGCACATCGGCTTTGTTTTTCAGTTTCACTTCTTGATTCCGGATTTGTCGGTACTCGATAACATCACTCTACCCGCCAAGAAGCTTGGAAAAAAGAGTAAGGATGCTATAGAGCACGAGGCTATGGAGCTGATCAAATTACTGGACATAGAGGGCCAGGAAACAAAGAAAGCATCCCGAATTTCGGGGGGGCAGCAGCAGCGCGTAGCCATTGCACGGGCACTCATCAATGCCCCCTCTATCATTATGGGGGACGAACCAACGGGTAACCTCGACACCCGGAACACCCACATCGTTTTCGATATTTTTCGCCAAATTGCCCTTGAACGGGGCCAGACTATCATCGCTGTTACCCACGACGATGAGTTTGCCGGCAACTGTGACCGCATTATCGAATTATCGGACGGCTGCCTCGTATAAAATTGATCGATCCCCGGCAATTCTTCCGGATAAACCGCCAAGTGTTGGTTAACCGAGCGACCGTTACGGGATTTAAACCGTATTGCAACCGGAATATCTTGCGGGTACTACTTTCACAATCCCCCTTACTACATCATCCTGTCTTGAGTCCCGATGGTGGCCAGCGTGTCCCTCCCGTGCCTGGTACATTAAGCTACTGGCGAAAACATGGAAGGTGGACCAGCAGTGCCAGATATCATCGTGGCGAACGCCCCCAACGAAAAAGCACTCAATGAAGACAGCCAACTGAAAAAGGTGGTGGAAACTCTGCTACAGAGGAGATACAAGGGAAGCGCTAACTACCCGTTGCACAACTGGTAAACTTTTACTGCTGCGCAAGCAGAGGTGATGGTGGATAAACGCCAGCAGGTGGACCATTAGGCGAAACTCTAAGGTTGAGTCAACTCTCATTTGGTGATCTCTGATCGTCCTACGTTTCTCTGCTCTCTATCCCCACGCTCAGCACCTGCGGCTGCGCAAAATCATCAACTCCTTTGCCTCGATACCTCAAGTATGGCTACATTACAGGGGTAACTGGGGCATAGACATCATTCAAGGTCCTTCTTTTTCATAATTGTATCAGTAGGCGGACCTAAATCGCTACCTTTTCCTCAATTCCTTCTTCAGAATTTTTCCAGTAGCACTCATCGGCAGGGCATCCAGAAACTCAATTTCGCGCGGGTATTTGTAGGCCGCAAGCTTTTCTTTAGTGTAGATTATCAGGTCTTCGGCCAGGCATTGGTGCCCGTCGTTTAGCACCACGTAGGCTTTGATTTCCTCACCCATTTTTTCGTCTGACACCCCGATAACGGCCACCAGTGAAACGGCTTCGTGTTGGATCATGACTTCTTCTACCTCCCGCGGATAAACATTGAGCCCCCCACGGATAATCATATCCTTCGTCCGGTCTACAATAAAAAAGTAGCCGTCTTCATCTTTGATGGCCACATCACCGGAGTGCATCCAGCCATTCCGTAGGGTTTCGGCGCTGGCTTCCGGGCGCTTGTAGTAGCCCTTCATGACGTTGTGGCCACGGTAGACGATTTCCCCTTTCTCCCCTACCCCAACTTCCTGGTCGTTTTCATCGACCACCTTCACTTCTACGCCCCAAATTGATGTACCTACACTTCCTGGCTTCCGCTCCTGATCACGGTGGTTAAAGGTCACTACGGGCGATCCTTCAGACATGCCGTAGCCCTCCAAAATCGGCACCTTGAATTTAGACTCAAAACCTTCCAGCACGTTGAGCGGTAAGGCTGCTCCGCCCGACACTGCAACACGCAAGTTCTCCGAGACATCACTCACGTCATCTTCGTAATTCAGTAAGCCCCAGTACATCGTCGGTACACCGGCAAAGACGGTTACCTTATGCTTGCGCATTAAGCCAATGACCGCCGCCGCATCAAAACGTGGTAATAGGACGCTAGTTGCACCCCGGTAGATGCCCGTATTCATGAGGCAGGTCATAGCAAAGATGTGAAAAAGGGGGAGTACGATTAGCTGAATATCCGCCGTTTCCGTCCCGATAATATGCTGGGAGGCGATGGCATTGAGGACCAAGTTGGCATGGGTAAGCTCCGCTCCTTTAGGGCGACCAGTCGTACCGGAAGTATAAATGATCACCGCCGTATCTTCTGCTTGCGTCGCTACTGTTACGGTGGTCGGCGGCTGGCCAGCCATGAGACTGCCCAAGGTAGCGGCACCTACGACGGTGGCAGGTGAGGTTGGATCTACGGTAATCTCAAAGAAATGTTTACAGGTGACGATGCGAGAAAAACCTGCATAGCCCATCTGTGCCATGGGCAAATCAGCAGTCCCCGTAAAGCAGCAATAGGCCTTGGCGTCGGAATCGTCAAGATGATATGCAATCTCGTCAGTTTTGAGCAGCACACTAAGTGGTACCACTACACAGCCCGCCTTGAGGATACCGAAGTAGACCATTGGGAAATAGGGTAAATTGAAGCAACTCAGCGCTACTTTATCTCCAGAACCTAAACCTCGCTGGGCTAATCCATTGGCAACCTGATTGGCGGCACCGTTTATTTGAGCGAAGGTAAATTGGTGCTCACTGAAGATAAAGGCTACCCTTTCAGGGTAACGAGAGGCAGCATCTTCAAGTAGAGTGGCTAGGTTGAGCATGGTATCGACAATTTGAATAAAACAAGTAAGCAGAATAAAGCTAAGGTAAAACCCTCTTTTGTGGGTTGGTCCTACTCATTTAGTCTTGAGATCCCACACTTTGTCAGCAAGAAAACACCAGTG
>JBCDGT010000603.1:0-3233 GCA_038750915.1 Bacteroidota bacterium | reverse complement strand
GGGGCGGTGCCGGGGTTCTCGCAGCGGCTGAAATGGGGGCTCCTTATTTCGGGATGAACGGGGATCAAATACCAGTTCAAGGGAATTGGTACGCTGATGGGCTTCTTTGGTTTGCTGGTCCTTCCGGCTGGCCGGGAATTACTCCAATCGAGGGAAAAAGCAATGCACAAAGAATCCAAATTGAAGATGCACATTCAGGGTACGATCGTATCGGGTATTGCTGCCTACACGGCTTTCCTGGCATTTGGCGGTAGGCGAATCCTAGTAGAAGTCTTTCAACTTGACGGCCAGTGGATGATTATCCCCTGGATTGGACCTACTGTCTTAGGCTTGGTGTATTCGTGGTTTATGAAGAGGAAATACGTTAAGGAGAGGTGATTTTTGGACAAGGAGCTCCCGCTCCGTTAATATCTGTATAATTTGGGCACGACTGCAGGAGCCCACTTCGCTTAGCGAAAGTGTGCAAAGCCTTCTTTTCCTACAGTAAACCTCTACTCTCTTTTTTAGCCAAATGGTTGAAGGGAGACTGGTGGTAAGATATAAGCATGATGGCCGTGGCCTCTGGCCATCCATTGCCTAACCAGAGATGCGCCTAAGCAACTCTTCCCGAAAGGTTCTGCCAACGGGCACCTCTCTTTTATCCACTAATAATACCCGATCAGTAAGAATTTTTTCTACCCGCCGGAGGTGAACGATGTAACTGCGGTGTACGCGGATAAAGTGGGTAGTGGGCAGTTGATCTAGCCAGTGTTTAAGGGAATGCTTACTGATCAGGCGCTTTTTCGGAAGGTGTATTTCCGTATAGTCGGCCTCGGAATGGATGTAGAGAATGTCGGCAATAGGTATGCGAACGAAGTGATGCCCATCCTTGATGAATAGGGAGGTTTTGGGGAGGGCAGTGGAGTTGCTTGGCGCTGCAGACGGAACGCGGTTGATGGCCTGTAGAAACCGCTGAAAAGAAAACGGTTTAAGTAGATAGTCCACAATTTTAAGGTCGTAGCCTTCAAGGGCGTAGTCGGGAAAGGCCGTGGTTAAGATAACGGGTGGAGGTTGCTCGAGGGTGCGGAGGAAGTCTAAACCGGAAAGTCCCGGTAGGTGAACGTCGAGGAACAGTAGGTCGATGCTCCCAGATTGGATCAGGGGCATGGCGGAGGTGGCTTTTGCGAAGGTGGCTACCAAGTGTAAGTGATCGACCCGCTCCAGGTATCCGGCCAGTAAGCGTTGGGCTGGGGGTTGGTCTTCAAGAATCAGACAGTTCATACGGGGATGGCTTGGTGAAGCTGGAGGTGGAGCAATACTTCGTAGTGATTTTCTTCGGTATGGATTTGGAGTTGGTATTGGTCTGGATAGAGGAGTTGAAGGCGCTTCTCTACGTTGGGAAGGCCGATGCCGGAGCCCATTAGCTGAGTGTTGCTGGTCGTTGAAAAGGTGTTCCAGCAGCGAAATCTTAGCTCCCCATTGGTGTCTACTTCAAGGGAAATATCAATGCGAATGTTGTCTTCTTGGCTAGCGGTAGTGTGTTTAAAGGCGTTTTCTACGAAGGTTTGTAGGATAAGGGGAGCGATGTTCCAGGGGACGTCCGTTTTGGTGATGGTGAGGGTGACGGTGCCACGGTTTTCAATTTGTAGTTCCATTAGCTCCACGTAACGGCGGAGGTGTTCCTCCTCTTGGCTCAACAAGACATAAGTGTATCCGCTCTCGTAGAGGACGTAGCGGAGGTTTTCGCTGAGGCCCATGATGAGCTCCGGGGTGCGAGGTGATCCGGCCACCGCATAGGCATAAAGATTGTGGAGGTGGTTGAAGAGGAAGTGTGGGTTTACCTGGGCACGGAGATAACTTAATTCACTCTCCCTTGCCAGTTCCCGTACCCTGGCGATTTCCTTTTGTTGGTCGAAAGCCTTGAAGGTAAAGTGGCCACCTACCAAGGCACCGATAACTGGAAGAATTTCCGTTAGCGTATGCCAGGTGCCAGGATAAGAATTTGCCCGACTTTTAGGATAATAAAGTCGCTCTAAGCATAATTCCTCGCAGGCAATAACAAGTGCTAATAGGGCCAGTAAGCTAATCCCAAAGGCAAGGTAACGTCGACGGTAAAATAGATAGGGCATTAACCCATAGTTGATGATGGCAGCTGCCGCGACGTACTGCATGAAAAAGGCGATGTCGGTTAGGGTTAAGTAATCATCATCGTTATAGGAATAGACGCCGAGGACAAGGGTGTGAAGGGCCAAATGGAATAATAAGTTATTCGACATGAGACCAAAGTTTGCCTTTATGTGGGAGACCCCCAAATCGAAACCGTCGAACAACCGAGTTATGCCGTCGATCACCGGATCGAGACGGTTGTTCGGGGGATTAGACTAACTTAATATTGGGCTTTGCCGGAAATTTAGGCTCTCGTTAGTACCCTCATTATGATGCGCTATTTCCTGTTTTGCCTGCTCATTATTTCCCTGGCTAGCACCTGCGCCCGCGCCCAAACTAGGCTGCCCCAACTGAGTGGGAGGGTGGTCCACGCCAGGTCGCAAGAAGTTATCGAATTTGCTACGGTCAAATTGTTTTCGCTACCCGATAGTGCGTTGCAGGGAGGCACGGTTACGGATGCGGAAGGATTATTTAGCCTGCCGAGAACCAATGGCCCCTGCTATTTAGAAGCTAGCTTTCTAGGTTTTAGTACCCTGCGGGTCGCTGATCCTCGTTCACCTGTACTGATTGAGCTGGAAGATGCCGGAGCGACGCTGGATGCCGTGACGGTGAGGAGCAAAAGAAGTCAAACCGAATTTAAACTCGACCGTCGGGTATTTAACGTAGGTGAAGATCTGGTTGGCCGGGGCGCCAGCGCCCTGGAGGTACTGGATAACGTCCCTTCGGTATCGGTAGATATTAACGGGAGCATTGCCCTGCGTGGCGCGGAAGGGGTGCAAATTCTTATCGACGGAAAGCCTTCCGCCCTAGCCGCAGAAGGCGGTAACGCTCTGGGGACCCTAACCGCCGAAATGATCGACCGAATTGAAGTGATCACTAACCCTTCGGCTAAATATGAAGCGGCCGGCACGGCCGGCATCATTAACATCGTATTGCGCAAGGCGGAGAAAAAGGGCTGGAATGGTTCGGCTACGCTCAATACTGGTGCACCCAATAACCATAGTCTGGGCCTGAGCCTTAATCGTCGGACTGATCGTTTTAACTGTTGAGGAGGGGAGTTGCGACGGTCAACAGACACCAAGGCCGAG
>JBCDGT010000602.1:0-3234 GCA_038750915.1 Bacteroidota bacterium | reverse complement strand
GTAGGGCCCAGGAACCTTTGAAAGGCTCGCTTCCTCTCTTGATGAGTAACAGCTTCAATTGCTTGCCGCCGTCGTAACCAAAGACGACAATATCGACGGTAACGGAAGGGCGAGGGTATTCATATGTGTACATGCTGGAAGAAATTGCAAGGCGTCAGGTAGGTGTTGGTAGCTTAATTTTCAAGCAAAGCTAACTTCTGTTTTTCAAGTTGCGGCTCCAGACCGTAAGGAAAGGTGTTAAAATCAGTGATTTCGGACCAATTTTTCCAATTTTTTAGGGCGCGGGCGCGGGTGCTGGCCAAGCTTTCAGGAGCGTAGATGAGTTCGCCGTCTTTAAAAACGGAGACCAGCAAATTTTTGGGTGATGGCGGATTTTCTAGCAAGTCGACCGACTTTCCCGCAGCTGTGACCACACTAGGGAGAGGAAAGGACAGGAAGGTATTATAAAGCTGACTCATTACCGGGACAGCTTGCCCTGGATAGTAGTAGCGCTTGATGTCCAGGCGGCCAGGGTTGCTAGTTTTGATGGGAGTATTCGAACGTTTTATCCGTGGTTCCCAGTTACCGGTCTCATTTTGGATGGCAGCTAGTTTATACACTCCGCCCAAAGCTGGTTGGTCGGAGGCGGTAGCTAGGCGGGTACCAATGCCCCAGGTGTCAATTTTGGCGCCGCGGGCCTTGAGATCGGCAATGGCGTATTCATCGAGGCTATCGGAGGCAACTATGCTTGCTTCCGGAAAGCCGGCTTCGTCCAGCAGGGTACGTGCCACGATGGAAAGTTGGGCTAGGTCCCCACTATCCAAGCGAATACCCAACATTTCGTGGCCTCGTTGCCGTAGTTGCTGACCAACGGTGATGGCCTTGCGTACCCCTGCTTCCGTGTCGTAGGTGTCGACGAGAAAGACGCAGTTATTCGGTAGTGCCGCCGCGTAGGCCTGGAAGGCTTCGATTTCCTGAGGGAAGACCATCACCCAGCTGTGGGCGTGGGTCCCTTTAACAGGAATGTCATAGTAGCGCCCGGCCCAAACGTTGGAGGTCGCATCGCAACCACCGAGGTAGGCTGCCCGACTGGCGGTTAGCCCACCATCGATACCCTGCGCGCGGCGCAGGCCAAACTCCAGTACGGTATCTTCGCCTGCGGCTGCTTTGACCCGCGCGGCTTTGGTGGCGATCAGCGTGCTGAAATTCATTACTGTGAGGAGGGCTGTTTCTAGTAGCTGTGCCTCGATTAGATTGGCCTCTACTCGGAGTAAAGGCTCGTGGGGTAGGGCGATCTCGCCTTCAGGAATAGCATCGATGCTCCCCGAGAATTTCATCCGCTGGAGGTAGTTAAGGAAAGGTTCTTTGAAGAGGGGTTGTCCGTTGGCCCCTTTCAGCCTACCTAAATACTGAACGTCATCGGCACTGAAGTGGAGACCCTTTATGAGGTCAATGGCCAGCGGTAAGCCGGCGGCCAAAGCAAAGTTACCACCAAAAGGAGGCTTGCGATAAAAGAGATGGAAAATGGATTTTCGCTGGTGCAAACCCTGGTCATAATAGGCGGCGGCCATCGTCAGTTGGTAGAGGTCGGTAAGTAAACCGAAGTCCGGGCGATAGATGGAGCTTAGATGAGAAAACATAGTTAGTTTAAAATTTAAGTAAAGATAGTGTGTTTTACCATTTCTCACAATTTATTCTTGTCACGGTTTTGCGAAAGGGATGCTGTTTGCTCGCTCACGGAGTGAGCATTAACCATTCTTTGCACCTGCGGCCGCGCCCAAGGGAATGCGGAAATGGGAGAATGCAATAATGGAATGGCGTTGGTTTGCTCTGCGTTTTTTCGTCTTCTTGACCTCTGCGCGAGAACTATCTTTGCCGACATGGAGATCTTTCGCCAGGACAAGATAGAACTTAACCGTAGTGATTACCAGCTCATCGGTGGTTACCTGGTGGTGATGTGCCTGTGGCTCGGTTATCGCTTTTACGTAGAAGAATATGGGCTAGTGGAGGCGATACTGGATATTCTGCTCAATATCGTTAAAACCCTTGGTGGATTCTTTACGCTGAAATTCCTGCTGGAATTTTTTTTGCTGCAACGCAAGCAGTGGGTAATGGGGCTACTTTCCATTCTCGCAACCTTTATCATCATCGGCTGCATCATTAATGTACTGGGAAACTTAACCGCTGGGATTCCTCCAAGTGTAGCTATGTACCCACTTGGCGAATTCATCATCCGTGGCTTCAATACCTCTCTGTTTGATGTGGCGCTCGTCATAGGGCTCGTATTTAGTAAGAAATCCTACGATCAATTCGTCAACAATAAGAACTTGGCTATTGTCAATCGGGATAACCAGTTGAAAATCCTACGGGCACAGTTTTCGCCCCATTTTTTATTTAATAATCTGAATACCATCGATGCCCTGATCGATGAGCGGCCGGCCCTTGCTAAGCAGTACGTCTCCCATCTGGCTTCTTTATACCGTTACCTTACCGAAACGGTGAACGAAGACATAATGCCGCTGGCCGATGAACTGGCCTTCATTAAGGATTACCTTTTTCTGATCGGGGTGCGCTTTGGTGAAGACTACTATTTTGATGTCCGCAAAGAGCAGGCCACGGAAGGCCGCTACCTTCCCTCGGGGGCCTTACAAACGGCGATCGAAAACGTAGTGAAGCACAATGCGGTAGATGGTCAACAAATCCGGGCTACCATCCTCGTCGCCAACGAAGTGGTAACGATCAGCAATAGTAAAGGCGGTCGTGCGGAGGTAGTGGGTACCGGTACCGGATTGCACAACCTAAGTTCCCGTTACGACTTGCTGGGTGCCAGAGTTCCCATAGTAGAAGATTTACCGGAACGCTATACCCTCAAACTCCCTTTACTCCTTACCCAGACGGCCTAACTCTATGATGCACCTACTCTTAATCGAGGACGAAACGCCAGCCTACCAAAAACTTTCGAGCTTACTCGAAGAGGCTTTCTCGGGGCCTTTTACCCACGATTGGGCGAAGACTAATAAACAGGCCGCCACTTTACTTCACTCTCGTCGGACGTATGATCTGATCTTTGCCGATATTCAACTTGGTGACGGCCTTTCCCTCGATGTAATTTCCCGGGAAGAACTTCCCTGTCCGATCATCTTCTGTTCTGCTTACAACGACTATTTGTTAGAGGCTTTTCGTACTAATGGTATTGCTTATATCCTTAAGCCTTATACCCGGGAGGATTTACGGGAGGCCGTCGAGAAGTATGAG
>JBCDGT010000601.1:0-3241 GCA_038750915.1 Bacteroidota bacterium | reverse complement strand
TTTTTTTATATTTAGAGTCTAAAATTCCTCACCTCCTTTCCCCTTCAATAAAGTAAACATCAGATCACGTGATACGCTCAACTCTAATCTGGCTGGCTGGCCTGACGACCCTGCTACTTACTGGCTGCACCTCTGAACCAGCGAAAGCGGTTGAAAAAAGTCCAGGTACCACCCAAAAAATCGATAAGCTTACTCGAATGGACCTCGCCGTAGAGCAGGAATTCGAGATGACCGTTGACCCCGCCCTCGGTCGAGTTCCCCGCGAACGCCTTTTAGCCGCTAAAATCGAGTTGCAAAATGAAACAAACGGGCAGCAACGCAGCGCCATCCCCGGTATCAGCTGGGAAGAGCGTGGCCCTAACAATGTATCCGGTCGGACAAGAGATATTCTCATCGACGCCGCGGACCCGAGCGGAAATACCATCTACGCCGGAAGCGTAGGCGGCGGATTGTGGAAATGCGAAAATGCACTATCCAACAACCCCAGCTGGACAACCGTCAACGATTTTTTCGAAAACCTGGCCGTTTGTGCCATTGCCCAGGATCCTAACAACAGCGATATCATCTACTTCGGTACTGGCGAGGGCTTCTACAATGGTGATGCCATTGCTGGCATTGGACTGTGGAAAAGTATTGACGGCGGAGCAAGCTGGAATTATCTTAACTCCACTGATGGTCCTACTTTCTACTACACCCAAAAACTGGTCGTCAATGCCACAGGAACCCTTTTCGCCGCTACGCGCAACGGTGGCGTCCAAGCTTCAACTGATGGTGGGCAGACCTGGAATAAAATACTCGGCTCCGGGGAAGGGGCCAGCAGCGACCGAGCGGCTGATCTGGAATTAGCCACCAATGGGGACCTTTACGCAACCCTTGGCTTATTTGACAGTGACGGCATTTACAAGTCTACCAATAATGGCGAAAATTGGACGCGCCTGACCAATGGTCTGCCCAATAATGGTTACGAGCGCATTGAGGTGGCGATTGCCCCCTCAAATGCTAGTGTCGTGTACGCCCTATTCCAAGACAGCGACAGCAGGGAGTGCCAAGGTATCTACGTCAGTACCAATGGTGGAGATAGCTGGATTGAAAAAGATAGTCCTCCGGCTTTGGGGATGAGTAATTTCGCCAGAAGCCAGGCTTGGTATGACCTCATTGCCGCCGTTGACCCGAATGACCCCGATCGAATATTCATCGGAGGCGTAGACCTTTTGGCGTCTAAAGACGGTGGTGATAGTTGGGAACAAGTCAGCCAATGGTACGGCGGCGCCGGCATGCAGTATGTACACGCAGACCAGCATAGCATCCGCTTTTTACCGGGTAATTCCGACGTGGCTTACTTTGGAAACGATGGTGGCGTATTCCTAACCACCAATGCCAGTAACGATATCCCGGATATCGACTTTATCAGCACTGGCTATAACGTCACCCAATTCTATGCCTGTGCGATTCATCCGGAAGAAAACGTAGACTACTTCCTGGCCGGTGCCCAAGACAACGGTACCCAACAATTCTCTACCCCTGGCATCAATAATACCTTTCAAGTTACCGGGGGAGACGGTGCGCTTTGCCACATTGATCAAGATGATCCTCAGGTTCAGATTACGACTTACGTGTATAGCAATTACCGCGTTTCCACCGATGGTGGTGTTTCTTTCTCAAATAGAGACTTTAGTAACGAAGGCCGTTTCGTCAATCCATTCGTCTACGACGACCCCGCCAACAAAATCTACGGTGCCTACACCAATGGAGACTATTTACGTTGGAATGACCCCGCCACCGCTGGAAGCGATTATGACATTGTCTCTGTATCAAATTTCGGTAATAACCGAGTTTCTCACGTGATGAACTCTCCTAACGTAGACAACCGTATCTACTTCGGGCTCGGTAACGGTAATTTAGTCCGCGTGGACGATGCCGATAGTGGAACCACGAAAACTGGAACTTTACTGTATAATGGAAATGGATATCTTTCCAGTGTTGCCATCGAAGAAGGAAACGAAGATCACATCCTGATTACTTATAGCAACTATGGCGTGATAAGTGTTTTCGAAACTACTGACGGAGGCGACTCCTGGACCGATATAGAAGGCAACTTACCGGATGTGCCCATTCGCTGGATCATCTTCAGCCCCGTTAATAATGACGCAGCCTTGGTCGCCACCGAAGTTGGGGTTTGGAGTACCAGTAATCTGGATGGCACTAGTACAGAATGGGCACCTTCCAACGATGGCTTAGCCAACGTCCGAGTGAGCATGCTTAAATCCAGAAGTTCAGATAATCTGGTCATTGCCGCTACTCACGGTCGAGGGTTGTTCTCCACGGCTCAATTTAGCGGATTGTTCGTTGGTTTTTCTACTACCCAGACCAGCCTGAATGAATTTACTGATACTGGTGCGGATGGAGATTGTAACTTGAACTTTCAGGACCTCGACATCCCCGTTAGTGTCAATCGACTGCCCTCTGTCGAAACTGAAGACTTCACGGTTTATTTCAACGTCGTTGATACTTCCTCCGCTATTGTGGGCGAAGACTACATATTATTAACGGATAGCCTCCAATTTTCATCAACTGACGTAGAGAAAACTAAGTACGCCCGGGTTAGAATACTAGACGACGCCATTGAGGAAGCACCAGTAGAAAACATCATCATAGAGCTGAGCGTAAACACCGATGCTGAAACGACCAATACCCTTTACGCCATCGAGATTACGGATAACGATCCCGTCCCACCGGGCGGAGCAATCGACCTTAGTGCTCAAATTGGAACGGATGACCTGACATTACAAGATCTAACCCCTTTCAGAGGATACTGGGAGGATGCAAAGGCCCAATATCTCTACCGGGCTAGTGAATTAACCGAAATGGGCCTTCAGCCTGGTCCTATCTCAGAACTGGCACTAGACGTAAGTAATCTAGGAAGTACTATTGACTACAACGGATTCATCATTAGCTTAAAAGGTAGTGATATAGAAGAGTTTACGGACAATAGCCTTGAAGCGGAAGTCGCGGAGGTATATTCGGCCACTTTTGATCCTGTACTTGGCTGGAATACTTTTGTATTTGATACCCCATTTGAGTGGAATGGAACGGATAACCTGATCGTACAAATCTGCTTTAACAATACACAGTGGACCGACGATGACGAAGTCAATAGCAGCAATACGGATTTCGTCTCTTCCGCCATTCGCTACTTAGATGGTGCGGAAGGATGTGCTTTAACTACTTACAGCCTTAGCAC
>JBCDGT010000600.1:0-3253 GCA_038750915.1 Bacteroidota bacterium | reverse complement strand
GCGGGGTAACGCCCGGCAAAGGTGGACAAACGCACCTAGACCGGCCCGTATTCAATACCGTTGCCGAAGCCGTTAGCGAAGGTGGTGCGGATACGTCTGTCATCTTCGTACCACCGCCCTTTGCCGCGGACGCAGTAATGGAGGCCGCCGCCGCAGGCATCAAAGTTATTATCTGTATTACGGAGGGAATTCCCGTACAGGATATGGTGAAGGCCAAAGCCTATATCGAAAATATAGACTGCCGCTTGGTGGGCCCCAACTGTCCTGGTGTGATTACGCCCGGTGGCGCGAAGTGTGGCATCATGCCCGGCTTCATTCACCGTCCAGGACGCATCGGTATCGTGAGCCGCTCGGGTACCTTAACTTACGAGGCCGTGGACCAAGTGACCAAAGCCGGAATGGGGCAGAGCACCTGCATCGGTATCGGTGGTGACCCGATTATCGGCACCACCACCAAGGACGCCGTAGAACTACTGATGAATGATCCGGACACGGACGGTATCATTATGATCGGAGAAATTGGCGGCACGATGGAGGCCGACGCAGCACACTACGTCAAGGAGCACGGTACCAAGCCCGTAGTTGGTTTCATTGCCGGGCAGACCGCCCCCAAAGGCCGTACCATGGGCCACGCCGGAGCCATCATTGGTGGCAAGGACGATACCGCCGAAGCCAAAATGGCCATTATGGCCGAGTGCGGTATTCACGTCGTAAATAGCCCGGCTGAAATTGGTGAGACGATGGTAGCTGCGCTGAAAGGCTAAGCTATCGCTTAAGTGATAATTAAATATGACTCATCACGGATTTTGATTTTATCAAAATCCGTGATGAGTTCCGTCTTTCATTTTGATGTTTTACTAACGACTGCTATATTTGGTAAGTAATCAACGCACTCCGATTATGATTTACTTACGCGTGCTCAGTATAGTTTGTTTTACCCTTACACTATTACAAGCCCAGGATTCCGAGTGGTCCCTCTCGGTCGAGACGGGGTTGTCAACTATTGAACATCTTGTTCCTTACCAAACTACTTTTGTGAATGGGACACAAGTGCTCCAACAGAAAGATTGGCCCGAACAACAACAAGATGACCTGATCCACCTTGGTTTGGCCGTAGATTACCAGTGGCAGCCAACAGTAGGCTTTCGTACTGGCCTTTACTACACCTCTACAAATACAACTGATTTCAAGGGGCGGCGAGAAGCCTTTTCGGGGTGGCAAAGACTTGACGCTAGTCGTGAACGCAGCTTGCGTGGTTGGTGGGCAGAAGCGTTGATGTACTTTACCCTACGGAAAAATTTCACCAAGCGCCCTTACTTTGAAATGGCCTATGGCTTAGCCTATTATCGTTTTCAACAAGAGTACCTTAGCCAAAAAGTGTACAATGTTCAATTGGGCGGAGAGATAGATCGCCGTTACATCACGAGTCGACAGTACCGCCTGGGCATACCCTTCGAGTTTAGGTTGTGGCTGCCTACTGATCACGGACTGAAGCTGGGTGCTGCCTGGGAATGGATCTATTTCGTGGATCGTGATTTTAAGCGGTCCATTTTTTCGTTGTCGCTATCACAGCATTTTTGATTGGTGCTAGTTGTTAACATCTCTTAAAATGGGTTAAACTGATTTTAAACTACCGCTTGGATAAGGCAAGCAAAAGCGAATTTTCCGAAATTTAGCTTAAACCCATTGCTTATGCGTGCCGTATCTCTACTTTTTATATTCTTGTTTGGCCTTTCCCTGAATGCCCAACTAAACGATTGGTACTTGGCACTAGATGTCGGGGTTTCCGAAAAAGCGCTGGAATCGTCTAGTTTGGCACAATTCAACGAAAACGGGAATACGGTTAATAGTAGACGTAGGGGATGGACAACGGATATTCCCTCTACCACTGCCTACCTGGGTGTGAGCACTTACTATCGTACCCGCAAGCGTTACACGGCGCTGCTAGGACTGCGTTACGGCTCCAGTTCCCATACCGACAATAAGGGTCAGGGGTTCAGCTACAATTACGACGGTCAGAACCACGTAATTAGTCTAGAACGGGAGCGGGAGGTTCAGTGGCTCTGGGTTGAATGCTTGCTGTTGTACAGCCTATTTTATTCCGAGCGTACTTCATTCCGGTTCGAGCTAGGTACCGGTTTGACGTGGTTGTGGCATCAACAATCTTATCGCTACGGTCAAATTTATAATTTAGAAAACAGTGCCTTTGACCGAACGATTTTCCGCACCACCAAGGAGCAGAATTGGGGACTCCCCCTGCTACTGCGTTTGAGCATTCCCTACGGTCGTCGTGGTGAATTTGGGCTAAGTGGGCAGGTCAATTATTTTATGGAAGGAAGGAATCAGACGAATATTAGTATTTTCGGTGCGTACCGTTTGAATCAATAACAATAACTTTAGTTGACCTAAACCCTTGGTCATGAAACTTATTTACGCGTTATTCTTGCTTCTCGTTCTCTTTTTCGAACTGCCGGCACAGCAGGCTAGCTGGCACTTGGCGCCAGAATTGGGCCTGACCAGCATGAAACAGATTACTCGCTTTTCAACGGAGTTTTACCCTAGTGTCGGTGATATAGAAACGACATTTTCATTAGTCAGCACTTACCGATTATGAAAACAAATCAACTATCTCCCATCCGACTGAGGTACGTTCTTATCTTCTTCACGCTGCTACTCGCAGGCGAGGTGGGCTTCGGTCAGGAGGAGCACAAAAAGTTATTTTGGATAGCCGAAGCAGGACAGCTTACGGTAAGCAAAATAACGCCTTATTCGGTGAATTTGATCGACAATGTTTCGGGACTCAACCAGCGACTCATCCGCAATAATGTACTCGACACTCATTTGCCGCTGGTGGGAGGTGGACTTTCTTTTCAACCTTGGCTGGGGGTAAGCCTAGAGGTGAAAGCTAGTGCGGGGAGACGTGAAGAACTGGACTACGAAGGTAACAACCTGAGCATCCGGAACACCAGTGTCAATATCTCCTCCCCCATTGAACGTACCCGCACCGTATTCGTGATGCAAGCAGAAGCAATGGCTTATTTGCGACTATTACGCTTTAGGAGAGGAAGTCTATCCTACGAACTAGGAATTGGACTGAATCGCATGTACAGTCGAGAACAATACCCCAGCGAGCGCATCATTTACGCCGATCAAGATTACGCGGCAGTAGATACCAAGACAATCAGAAAATACGCTGACTGGGGTATACCATTTGGTTGGCGAATTCGCTTCCGACTTTCTCCGACCAAGCAAT
>JBCDGT010000599.1:0-3256 GCA_038750915.1 Bacteroidota bacterium | reverse complement strand
GAGTAAACCAGGATTGTACCATTCTGGTTAAGATTAGCCGATAAAATTCTCCGCTTACTTCGGGCGTTTTTTATCGGCCACCACGATGTACTGGTATTCCAAGGAAACATCATCGCTGGAAACCAGGTGGAAGCCGGCGGCGGTTAACATGTCTTCCAGCTTACCTAAGGCTACCCTACTTTGTTTTTTAGGCCCCAAATCAGTGTTCCGACGTTTCCAATCTACGATGATAATACGCCCATCAGACCTTAAGGCGGGATATAATTTTTTGAGATATTCCACTTGCTCTTCGATGTACATGAAGGTGTTCACCAGAAGGATGATGTCCACCTCGCTTTTGTCTAAGAGCGGGTCATCTTCCCGAGCCAGTCGTGGTTCGAGGCGAACCTGCAGGTCCTTGGGCAACTCCAACTCTCGTACGGTTTCTAGCTTTGCGATGATGCTATCATTGATCTCAACGGCAATTACTCGGTCAGCATAAGGGGCTAGTCGGGTAGCAAAGAAACCTTCTCCCGCACCGATATCCGCAATTACTTTTTCCCGGATATCGCCCATGGCTTCAATCACCACTCCCGGTTTTTGCCAGACCAAACGTTCTAACGGACGGGTGGAAGGCTCCTCTACGTACATGTCCGGATCGTCCGGCGGATCGGGAGTGTCCTGACAGGCCACCAGGCCAAGGAGAGGTAGAAGAAGTAGCAAAAAATAACGCATGATACGGGTTTACGGCGGTAAGATAAGGCAGTCCGTCACTATACCTCCGTTATGGAAGCGTTAGAACCTAGCACTGCAGAGGGCTTCCATTAAAGCGAGTTTCTTTTTTCTTAGTTCACTACCGCTGAGCGTATAATTATTGACCATGATGGCGAAGGCTAATTCTCGACCATCGGCCCTAACGGCGTATCCCGCATAATTGCGGGCTCCGCTGACCGAACCACTTTTGGCATAAAGGCGTCCCTCTGCCGCCGTTCCTTTCAAGTAGTTTCTCATGCTACCCGTCCGACCAGCTAGGGGAATGCTCTTGCGCCAGCGGGTATTACCCGCCTGACTGCGCAGGAAAGCTGTCATAAAAGCAGCGGGGAAAAAATTACGGGGCGCCAGGCCACTGCCATCTTCCAGGTGTACCCCGGTTAAGGGGCTACCAGTAGCTTCCAGCCAGTTCAGTAAACCTTCCGTGGAAGACAAGGCGAAATGCTCTTCTCCCCGGTTTTTGTTAACCTCACGTAGTAATGTTTCGGCATAGAGATTGACACTGCGAAGATTAGTGCGGTCAATTAGCTCAATCAACGGTGGGGAATGGTACTCATCTAGCACTTTTCCTTCTTGGTAGCGTCCACTGCCCAGGTTGCGATCTGATTCTGTTGGCAACCTCACCGAAATACCGCCGGCCTCCAGGTGTCGACAAAGGGCCTGGGCGGCAAAGTGAGGAGGGTCGGGCAAGGCTCCTTTAATGGTGAACCGGCCCGTACCAATGGGAATGGTACCCCGTACGTAGTTATCGTAACCAAAGGGTGCTCCGAAGATGTACGCTTGGTCGCCGCTCCCTCGTGGGCCGCTGCGCAGTTCATTGGTGAGCCGTAAACCTGGCACCTTAGGTCGGGTGCCGTTAACGGGTGGGGTACTTCCTTCACGACTGCGCTGTAAAAAATCTAAGAAGTAAAAGTTTTCGTGAATATTCAGGCCATAGGCACCACTGCCGTAATAGTTACCGAGATCACTCCAGGGCCAACCAGCGGCGACGGCATCGGTACCGTAGTAACTGCCGTCGCCAATTACCCGACCTTCGATCCTACGAATGCCCGCTTTTCGGACGGCCGTCCGCCACCGATCTAATACGTCATTCAGCCCGGGCACTCCCTCCAGGTAGGGGCTACCGAGACTAGGGTCTCCGCCACCCAATAGGTAGAGATCGCCACGTAAAACGCCATCCACAATCGGTCCGGTGGCGATTAACTTGGTCGTAAACTGGTGATCTTCCCCAAGTTGATCGAGTGCGTAAGCGGTTGTTAGTAGCTTTTGGGTAGAGGCAGGAATACAGGCCAAGCCAGGCTGGTGGTAGGCCACTCGTTGGCCACTTTCTACTTCGATGACGTCAATAGAGATGGTCGCTCCGGCGAGGGCTTCGTCTAGAGCGAATTTACGAACGGACTGCTGCAAACTGCTTTGGCCAATAGCCCAGGACGTCAGGATAAAGAAAAATAGGGTAAGTGGGAGGCGAAGCAAGGGACGATAGATTGGGGGTATGGCCAAGATAGGAATTAGCCTCCCAACCCACAAAGAGGATGGGAGGCTAATTCCTATCTTGCTCAGCACCTGCGGCCGCGCCCAAAATTTCTAAGGGAAAGTGTAGCCTTACGGCAGTACTACGAGGCGTTCGGTGTGTCTAACGCCGAGGCCCTCGAAACGGAGGTAATAGACACCCGCAGGAAGTACACCGAGATCCCACTGGTAGCTGCCGGATCCGGTTAGGGTGTACTGGCTCAGTAGTTGGCCACGGGTGTTGAAAAGCCGGGCTTCCGTATTACCTGACCAGTTGCCGGTAGCCTGCACGCTTACGAATTGCTTGACGGGATTGGGATAAACCGATAGGATACGCCCTTGACCAAAATCCTGAATACTGGTGGGCCCAACGGTCACCGAACGAACGGCACTAATTGCGTTGCCACAATTGTCATTACTGATGATACGCCAGTAAAGTGGCCGGCCGGTTGGTAGATTATCCAGGGTCAAGATGCTGCGTATAGAGATCTGTTCAAACTCAATAGTAGCGAAGTCTTCCGTGAAGGAATATTGGAGCGTGTAGTTATTGGCATTGTTGGCAAGGTCCCAGTTGAAGACGACTTCCCCAATCTCTAGCATCGCACCATCTTCGGGTGAGGTAAGCACTGCGGGGTCAGCAAAGGGGTTAATACGGAGCGGCAGCATAATGTCTCGCTCGGTATCTCCTTCGCTCACCGTTAGGGTAAGGTTGTAATTGCCGGGGGCTAAGCCCGACCAATCTGTGAAGTTGGCGGTAAGCTGGCGACTAGGTGCATCAAAACTGAAGTTGAAATCATCTGCGTTGATGGCACCAGATTCCGTAGCGGCCGCTAGAGTGACGGCATCGGTGAAACTGGCTCCGAGGGTGAGTATTACGGTACTTTGTTCATTCTGGCAACTAGCGAGGTCATTGACTTGGGAATTAATACTAAAGTCGACGATTTCTCCAGTACCACAGAAAAGGAGAGCAAAGTTAGTGATCTCGCCACCGTCTAGG
>JBCDGT010000598.1:0-3258 GCA_038750915.1 Bacteroidota bacterium | reverse complement strand
CTCTCCGCCAAAGTTGCAGCAGGTAGCTCTGCGCAGCAGCTTTGGTGACCGTCATTTCTAGCGGGCTTTCCAGAGCACGGCCACCAGCAAAAACCTCTTGGCCGCGCTCGGCTGGTTGGGGTTCTGCTTCCCCGGTCACGAAGCTATAGTCGATGCCTCCAGCGGCCCGCTCCCGAAGTTTTCCATCGGCAGGGATAAGCTGCCCCGGACGAATCAATAAACGGTCTCCAGCTTCCAGATCCTCCGTGGCAACGGGCGTTGAGCGGCCGTCTGGTTCCAACCGTTGAGCCGCTACGGGAAAATAATCTCGATAATCGCGGTCAAAACTCAGCCGCGCGAAGGTATACTGCTGAAACCAACGACCGATCAACAGGAAGAAAACCAAGCCAGCCAGGCTGTCTAGGTAGCCCGCTCCGGTCGCTGAGACTATTTCATACACTGAGCGCGTAAAGAGGGCGATCATCCCAAGGGCAATTGGTACGTCTATGGTCAGTCGCCTGGCCTTTAATCCATAATAAGCCGCAGATAAAAAAACCCGCCCGGAGTAGAACATCACCGGTAAGCTTAGCACCAATAAAAGGTAGCTTATGGCTTTTCCAACGGACGCTGCACCCGCGTCCGCGCCCAAGCCCAGATACTCCGGAAAACTCAATAACATGATATTCCCGAAAGCAAAACCAGCAACACCAATCCGGAACAATAACTGCTGGCCAGGCTTCTCCGTCTCTGCGACATTCTCCCGGGTATGGGGGGGGTAACCAATGGCGGCAAGGGTTTCCGCCAAGGTGCGCAGTGGCACCTCCTGATGCGCAAAAACAATGGTGGCGGTACGGCGGGAAAAATCAACGGTACAAGAAAGCACTCCCGGCAAAAGACGTGGTAATTGCTCTAGCAACCAAATGCACGAAGCACAATGGATACTCGGTAATTCGAATACCGCATGGCTCCGCTCTGCATCGCGGTAGCGGATAAAGCGCTCCGCTAGTTTTTCTAGTTCTAACCAAGCATATTCTCCCGCCTGGCTAACCCGCTGCGGCCGACCAGCCCTAGCATCAAGACGGTAGAAGTTTTCCAGGCCGTTTTCATGCAATATCTGGTAAACACTCTGACAACCATTACAACAAAAGTGATGCCCATTGTGAAAAACGGGTATGGTTCCGCAAGGGTCCCCGCAGTGGGCACAAGAATTATCGACTATGGGGCCTACCCTACTCCTCAATTGCTCCCCCACGATCAGATGGCTTTACTGAAGGTGGATTCCCGTGGCTGATGGTTCCAGTAGTAATCATCTAACGGCAAACAAATATTTCTCAGGAGAGGCTTTCCACGTTCAGTCACCTCGATACGGTAGGGAGAGCGGCGGAGAATGCCATCAGTAGCCATATCGTCCCACAAGGGAATCGCACGACCGAGGGCCTCACAGCGCAGGCTTTCCTGCCGCCAAGAGGTGGTACCCTGACACATCAGATTAAGGATATGGCGGCGTACTATTTGGTCTTTCAGGCTGAGAGAATGTCCCTTGACAATCGGCAATTCACCGGCTTCTAAGACCCGCTTTTGGTAGGTTTCCACCTTTTTTTCGTTCTGCACGTAGGTATCCCAACTATCTCCAATGGAGGAGCACCCGAGGGCCAGCGTCAAAGGAGTATTGGCCGTTGTATACCCCATAAAGTTGCGGTGAAGTGTTCCTGTCTGATGGGCTTGAAACAGTTCATCTTCGGGCAGCGCAAAATGGTCTAAACCAATATCGTGGTACCCTAGTGCTTCCAAGCGGGTGCGGCCCGTTTCGTAGAGCTCCCACTTCTGATCTCCTTGGGGCAGATCGCTTTCATCGTAGGCCCGCTGCCCGGGGCTGACCCAAGGAACGTGGGCGTATCCGTAAAAAGCAATGCGTTCGGGCCGCAACTGACGGATTTTGCCAACCGTAGTGATAACGTCTCCCACCTCTTGGGTCGGCAAACCGTATATGATATCAAAGTTAATCGAATCAATGCCGACTGCTCTAGCTTCTTTCACGGTTTTAAACACTTCATCTTCGGTCTGAAAGCGGTTGATGATTTTAAGAATCCGCTGACTAAAATCCTGCACCCCAATACTGATGCGGTTAAAACCACGTTCGGACAATACCTCCAGATGATGACGGCTGGTACTGTTGGGGTGTGCCTCAAAGCCGAACGAATGATTGGGAGCTATATCGGCGTGTTTGAGGATACCATCCACCAGTCGAGCTAATTCGGAGGGGGCAAAAAAGGTAGGAGTACCTCCACCAAAATGCAATTCTTTAAGGAGTGGCCTGCGGTGTAGAGAACGAACGTAAATTTGCCACTCCGCCAGCACTGCATCTACGTAAGGAGTTTCGACACCGTGGTTCTTGGTAATCCTTTTGTTACAGCCACAATAGGTACATAAGCGCTCGCAAAAGGGCAAATGAATGTACAGGCTCATTTCTGGAGATTCCCTTAACCGTTGGTTTACCGACCGTAGCCAACTCCCCGTGGTTGGGGCCTCTGCCTGCCAATAAGGGACGGTAGGGTAGCTGGTGTAGCGCGGGACCGGCCGATTGTATTTTGCGATTAAACTCACTATTCATCAATTTGCTCAAAGGTCGGGCCAGCCACAGGGCAATAAAGATGATGCCGGTCAGGGCGAAAAGTGATTTATGTCATTATAGAATGATTAAGCCACCACCCCCGTGCAAGAGCTACCCGCACCCGCGGTACAACCGTAACAGTGCTGGTTGAGGACAATATTCCGCTTCCGTAATTCATCGACGTTAAACGTGCTAATGTGCTGCCCTTTGGCGGCTACTTTCAGGTCGAGCATCTGATTGAAGTCGCAGTCGTAGAGGTAGCCATCCCAACTGACGGAGACGGTATTGCGGCACATCAGTCCTTCCACCGTTGCGGGGTTATAGGCATCCACCAGCTTTTGCATGTACTCTTCGTAGTTGCCGGTATCCAACAAGTAATCCAAAAACCGGGCCACGGGAAGGTTCGTAATAGCGAAAAGGTAGTTAAACTGAATACCGTATTTACGGTCAAGCTGCCGCTTAAATTCCGCCTGGAGGGTCTCTTGCTTACCGGGTAAATAGGCACCGGAAGGGTTGAATACTAGGTCAAGAATGAGGCCACTTCCTAGTTTTCCGTAGCCTACCTCATTGAGTAGCTGGAGAGCCTTAATGGAATCTTCGAAGACGCCATCACCCCGTTGGCCATCCGTCCGTTTCTTGCTAAAATAAGGCAAGCTGGAGACGACGTG
>JBCDGT010000597.1:0-3262 GCA_038750915.1 Bacteroidota bacterium | reverse complement strand
GCAAATTAACGCCGGAATCGACTGGGGTTTCAATAACAACCGGATTAGCGGTAGCATCGACTACTACCGTAAGAACACTAACGACCTACTTATTCAGGTAAGGGCTGCCCAGCCAGCATTGCAGGATTTTGTCTACGATAACCTTGATGCGGACATCATCAACGAGGGAGTAGAGTTAGCGATCAACTACGTTGTGGCAGACCGGCCAAACTTTACTTGGAACGTCAACTTCAACGTTGCCTACAACAATAACGTAGTACAGAATTTTGCCGGCCTGATTAATACTGGCGATATCGACGGCCAGGGACTTACCGGTGCCTTTGCACAACGGATCGCCCAAGGCCAGCCGCTTTACGCTTATTTCCTGCGTCCGTTTGGTGGCTTTGATTCAGAGGGTATTTCCATCTACCCCGAAGGAGATGTGCAGCAGTTTACTGGTGACAGCCCTCTGCCAACGACAACCGGTGGGATTACCAACAGCTTTACTTTTGGCAACTTCGATGCCTCCATTTTCTTCTCTGGACAGTTTGGCCATACGATCTACTCCAATACGGCTAACGCCTTCTTTACGGCGGGTTCTCTGGCCAACGGCCGGAACGTGCAACGTGATGTCGTTGGGAACGGAGAAGGGGCATTCAATGCTCCCGACGTTTCGACCCGTTTCCTTGAATCAGGTGATTTTATCCGGCTCCAGAACCTTAGCTTAGGCTATACTGTACCGGTTACCGGCAACGTACTATCCGCGCTTCGCTTCACGGTCTCCGGGCAAAATCTCTTCGTGATTGACAGCTACAGCGGCCAAGACCCCGAGGTGTCCATTAGCAAGCCTATTGATGGTGTCCCTTCCATCGGTATTGACTATACCGCCTTCCCCCGCGCGCGTACGGTTACCCTTGGTCTGAACGCTTCCTTTTAATCCACTAATTGTAAGTTGACGTACATAAACTGGAACTAATGCGCGCAAAATGAACGGTTTATCAACCAAATTCATTCCGTTAACGTGCATTCCAAATTATGGACTTCGACGCTTAAATAATAAACAATGAAGTTAAACTATCAAATAAAGGGGCTACTAGCATTCGTAGCTTTCTCTTTGATCGGCTTTACTGCCTGTACGAAATTGGAGCCAGAAGGCACCGACTCTGTGATCCGTGAAGTCGTGGATGGTACCGCCATTCCTGGTAACCCGGGAGAGTTGGTCACCGCCGCCTACAACAACCTCAGCACTTTCGCTGAGCAAACCAATACCTATTCTTTGTTTCAGCATACTTCAGACGAAATGATTCCACCTACTCGGGGAGTTGACTGGAGTGACAATGGTGTCTGGCGCACCCTACACGCCCATACCTGGGATCCTACCCATGCCTACGTCCTAGGTGCCTGGAATGACTTGAATAGTCGGCTTTTCAATACCGTAGAAATTTTAGCAGGTAACCCTAACGCTGAGCAAACGGCGGACGCTAATTTCCTCCAAGGTTTTTACATGTGGCACGTTCTGGATCTCTTTGGTCAGGTTCCCTTCCGGGAATGGGAGCAAGGAGTCGATGACTTACCCCGGGTAATTACTCGGAGTGAGGCCATTGATTTAGCTATCGAACGGGTAGAGAGCTCCATTTCTGGCCTTCCTGCTCTGGGTCCCGGTGAGAATATCCGTGGCAGTAAAGCTGCAGCTTACGCCATGCTTACCCGGATGTACTTGAATCGTGCCGTTTATACCTCTGCCGATCCAGCAGGTCCCTTTACCTATGATAATGGTGACCTGCAAAAAGTAATCGATAATGCCGATTTGTTAACTGCGGAAGGATACTCCTTTGACGATGATTACTTCTCCATCTGGGAGAACGGAACGGATAAAGAACCCATCTTGGTAAGTAACCAGGGTTCCGGCCAAAACCGCTGGATGATGACCCTCCACTACAGCCAGAACCCATCTGGCTGGAACGGTTTTACCACCATCTCTGAACTCTACAATACCTTTGATGCAGACGATCCTCGTTTTGGTATAGATGCTACTCCAGATGGATCAGAGTTCTCCGGCATTGGCGTTGGCTTCCTGGAGGGGCAGCAGTTCAATGATGACGGTGATCCCATCACCGATACTCGTTCTCAGCTGCCACTGCAGTTCTCTGAGGAGGTCCGTCTCAACGGTGCTCCTACAGCACAAGGTATTCGTGTAATTAAGTACCACCCCGGCCGTGCCAGTAAGTACATCATCTTACGCTATGCCGAAGCCATGATGAACAAAGCGGAAGCTCAATTGCGCCTTGGCGATAATGCCGGTGCCCTGGCGACCATCAACGAAATGCGTACGACGCGCGGTGGTGCCGAACTGGGTAGCGTTGACCTCAACGGCATGCTCGAAGAGCGGGCCCGCGAGTTGTACTGGGAAGGCCTACGCCGTATTGACCAAGTACGCTTCGGTACCTTCACCAACACCTGGACGGAGAAAACCGTAACGGACCCCAACCGGGTACTCTTCCCCATTCCCCAGCAAGCCTTGGATTCTAACCCGAATCTGGAGCAGAACCCTGGCTACTAAACCTGGGACATTAAATCCAGTAACTGATTTTATGGATTTACTCCTTTTGGCCCTCATCGGATGCATCTTTTGTTAGCAAAAGTTCTCCGATGCGTGGCCAAAAGTAGCACCAAGAGCGAGTAACCCCGGTTACTCGCTCTTGTACTTTCATGATTGAGCCTATTGGGCGCTTAAAGCAAAGTATGAAGCAATTTATTTGGGCGCTGCCGCTGGTGTTGATCTGTGCTTGCGAGAGCAAGGTCACAGTAGAAAATAGTGGTCCTAAGCTTTTTGAGCAAATGGAATCCGAAGCTACCGGCCTAGTCTTTACCAATACGGTAGTCAACGATAGTGACTTTAATATCTTTAATTACCGGAATTTCTACAATGGTGGAGGGGTAGGTCTCGCGGACCTGAATAATGACGGACTTACGGACGTCTTCTTTACTGCCAATATGGGCTCCAACAAGCTCTTTTTGAACCAAGGAGATTGGCGTTTTGAAGATGTTTCTGCTCAGGCGGGTATTGAACTACCGGATAAATGGAGTACTGGGGTGGCTATGGTCGATATCAACGCCGATGGTTGGTTGGATATTTACGTTTGCAACGCTGGCTTCCAGAAGGGTAGTGACCAGAAGAATAGCCTTTTCATTAATCAGCAAGATGGCACCTTCCGAGAAGCCGCTGCGGAATATGGTCTCGACGACGCTGGCTATACTACCCACGCGGCTTTTGTGGATTATG
>JBCDGT010000596.1:0-3267 GCA_038750915.1 Bacteroidota bacterium | reverse complement strand
GGGTATTGCCCGTGGTGCCTTTCAGGCGGCCTTGGCGTACAGTAAGGAAAGAGAGCAATTCGGTAAGGCCATTAGCCGCTTTCAGGCCATTGCTTTTAAACTGGCGGATATGGCCACCGAAATTGAGGCTGCCGAGCTGTTAACCCGGGAGGCCGGTCGGTTGAAGGATGCTCACCTTCCCGTCACTAGAGTCTCCGCTATGGCTAAACTTTACGCCAGTGAAGTGGCCGTGCGTACGGCTAATGAAGGGGTGCAGATTTTTGGTGGCTATGGCTTCACCAAAGAGTTTCCTGCTGAGAAGTACTACCGTGACAGTAAGTTGCTTACTATCGGGGAAGGTACTTCCGAGATCCAGAAATTGGTAATTAGCCGCAGTCTTTTGAAAGACTAATCCTCCAGCATGGCCCCCAAGGTCAGTTCGTGCATCACCATCCATTCGGCCAGCTCCCCCCAGTCTTCTCCGTCAACGGTAATGTCGTCTCCTTCAACTCGCCCTAAGACGGTGAAGCCAATGCCTTCGTCCAGTAGGTGTTGCTCTAGGGCGGCGGTTTGTCCTTCATCCGCGGTTACGACCACCCGGCTTTGAGCTTCCCCGAAGAGGAAAGCATCCTTACGGAAGGCGTCGTCCGTACCGATGGTGATGCCGTGACCGCCGGCAATGGCGGATTCCAGAAGGCTCTGGAATAAACCGCCATCGGAGACGTCGTGGGCGGATTTGATCAAGTCGTTGGCTATCAGGCCTTTGATCGCCGCTTGTAGGGCTTGTTCTTCCGCCAGGTCGAAGTGTGGCACGGGGCTTTGTTCGATGCCGTGTACGCGGCGTAAGTACTCGCTGGAAGCAATGTCATCACGGCTATCGCCCACGAGGTAGATGACGTCATTCTGGTCTTTGAAGTGGAGGGTCATCCGGCGTTTGATGTTGTCGAGAACACCAAGCATGCCGATCGTCGGAGTTGGATATACTGGTTCTACTCGCCCGCCTTCGTACTGGCTTTGGTTGTAAAAGCTGACGTTACCACCCGTTACTGGCGTATTGAAAGCCCGGCAGGCTTCGCCCATTCCCTTAATCGCATTGACGAATTGGTAGAAGGCTTCCTTATTGTAAGGGTTGCCGAAGTTGAGGCAGTTGGTAATGGCTACGGGCTCTCCGCCCGAGCAAACAATGTTTCTGGCCGCCTCAGATACCGCAATCATGGTTCCTTTATACGGGTCGGCGTACACGTAAGCAGAGTTACAATCCGTAGTAACGGCGAGAGCTTTTTCTGTCCCCTTTACCCGAACCAGAGCGGCATCCGAAGGGTCGTTTTCACTCATGCTATTGGTCCTCACCGTACCATCGTACTGATCGGTTACCCAGTTTTTTGATACCAGGCTGGGTGAGAGAAAGGTAGTTTTTGCCGCTTCGAGCAGGTTTTCGGGAACGGGTACCTCCTCCAGCTTGAAAGCCTCGACTTGATCGAGGTATTTCGGGCGGGTATACTCTCTTTCGTAGACCGGGGCTCCACCACCAAGTACGAGCGGCTCGGAAGGGACCTCTGCGACCAGCTCACCGCCGGCGTAAAATTCTAGGCGACCAGTATCGGTAACTTCTCCGATCTGCTCGCACTCCAGGTCCCATTTGTCGAATACGGCCAGTAAGTCTGCCTCTCGTCCCTTTTCACAAACGATCAACATCCGCTCCTGACTTTCACTGAGGAGGATTTCCCAAGGGGCCATATCGGCTTGCCGGGTAGGCACTTTATCCAAGTCGATCTTCATGCCAGTACCAGATTTGGCGGACATCTCAGAAGTCGAACAAGTAATCCCCGCTGCGCCCATGTCTTGCATGCCAACTACCGCACCGGTCTTGATGACTTCCAGGGAAGCTTCCAAGAGTAGTTTTTCCTGGAAAGGATCGCCTACTTGTACTGCCGGTAGGTCTTCGGCGCTATCCTCTGTCAGGTCAGCGGAGGAGAAAGTAGCTCCGTGGATGCCGTCTTTTCCCGTAGCGGAACCAACGATGAAGACCGGGTTTCCCGGTCCGTCAGCCGAGGCGGAGACGGTTTCGCCGTGTTTCACGATGCCTACTGACATCGCGTTCACTAAAATATTCTGGTTGTAGCTGGGATGGAAGTACACTTCGCCCCCCACTACCGGGACGCCAAAACAGTTGCCGTAATCGCCAATACCTTTCACGACGCCGGCAACTAGGTGTTTCGTATGGGGTAGCGAAGGATCCCCAAAGCGGAGGCTATTCAAGGAGGCAATCGGACGAGCACCCATGGTGAAAATATCCCGGTGAATACCGCCTACTCCGGTAGCGGCTCCCTGATAAGGCTCAATGGCACTAGGGTGGTTATGGCTTTCTATTTTAAAGGCACAGGCAAGGCCGCCACCAATGTCCACCAAGCCAGCATTTTCTTCTCCAGCTCCGACCAAAAGCCTTTCACCATCACGCGGTAAGGTTTTTAGCCACATGATGGAGTTTTTGTAGGAGCAGTGCTCGGACCACATGACGGAGAAAATACTCAACTCATTGAAGTTGGGCACCCGCCCCATGATGTCTACGATCTGATCGTATTCTGGCTCGGTGAGGCCAAGATTCTTGGCTACTTCTACGTCTACTTTAATGTTGGAGGCTGCCGCCATGGAGGATGTGCTTTTGGATAAGCGGCAAAGATAGCAAGCAGTAAAGTAAGGGGGAAGGGAAAAGCGATCCTTATAAGTCCCGTACCGAATTACGGTCCGTAATTACGTCGCGTAATTCCCGTAAAAAGGCTACTTGATTGGTGCTGAGGTGACTCTTTAGCGCTTCTTTGATGGTAACGAATGTTCCACCCTCTACGTCGCGTAAGCGCTCAGCGAATTCACTAGACTCCTCGTAAAGCATTTGCTTTAGTGAGGGGATTTCGTGCCAATCGCCTTCTACCGCCACGGCTTCTTCCCGATCGTCGTTCATGTCTAGTTCGATCAGTTCTTGACCGGATTCCATGTCTAAGTCTCCACCCGGAATTCCCCATTCATCGGACTGATTGAGTAAAAAAACTTCCAATCCGCGTTCACGGAAACGGTATATGATGAGGCGAGCTGTCTTACGTAAACCCAAGATATTGGTATTTAGATTATTTCCCAGATTTGGCTGGGAAGCCCAGAGGAAACCACAATTTGAACATTTCGTTCACGCAAAAGTACATTGATTGCCCGAAAAAAGGCTTCTTCCCTAGCTTTCAGGCGGTGTATCTTTGGTGCTTCCTAATCATATTTTACGATGTTACGACGCTGTTTTTC
>JBCDGT010000595.1:0-3273 GCA_038750915.1 Bacteroidota bacterium | reverse complement strand
TGGTTTGGAATAGTCGCCGCTGCTAACCACGCACCGCCGCACCCTACGTCCAGCAGTCGCATTTCCTTTCCGGGTAACTTACGAAGAATCACCTCGTGTAGCCGTCGGTTTTCGTGAACGGTAGCGGGGTCAGCGGGTGTTTCGAAATAATCAAATACTTCCGCATCCTTGGTATAATGGTCGAGATAGGCAAAATCCGTACCGTGCTTAACGTGCGGACCATCCTGCACGACGGCGGTATCCGCTTCCGGCAAAAAATAGGGAACGCCCTGGTCTATTTGATACTTCCGATCCGGATGTTCAACAACCGTAAAAGCGTCTTCCGCTTCCTGATATTCTAAGTTAGCTAAGGTGCCAGGTTCGGCAAGAACATCTAACAAGTTTTGCATACCGCGAAAGTAATAGACGCTGCGCTTTTGATAGACGCTACGCTTGTAGTTAGTAGACGCGCTACGCGCTCTTAGATGGCCTGCGTCCTTTTAGTAATTATGGTGTCTTGCGGGCCTAAAAGCGCAGCGTCTACCAGCCGTGCAGCGGCGTCTAAGCGCGACCGTCTACCCTAGCCGTGGCGCTAGCCAAAGGCGTTAATCCCCGTTACGTCCATTCCCGTAATCAGCAGGTGGATATCGTGGGTCCCTTCGTAGGTCACAACGGATTCGAGATTCGCCATGTGGCGCATGATCGGGTATTCGCTGGTAATTCCCATACCGCCGTGGATTTGTCGGGCCTCCCGGGCGATCTGGAGCGCCATATTGACGTTGTTCCGCTTACCCATGGAAATCTGCGCCGGGGTAGCCTCCCCCCGGTTGGCTAAGGTGCCGAGCCGCCAGGCGAGGAGCTGCGCCTTGGTAATCTCCGTGATCATTTCGGCTAGTTTCTTTTGAGTCAGCTGAAAACCAGCGATGGGTTTGTCAAACTGAATGCGCTCCTGGCTATAGCGCAAGGCGGAGTCGTAGCAATCCAAAGCCGCACCAATAGCTCCCCAGGCAATACCATACCGAGCTTTACTCAGGCAGCTAAGGGGGCCACGCAGGCTTCGGATGTCAGGAAAAACATTTTCCTTTGGAACCCGCACATCTTCGAAGACCAGTTCTCCGGTAATGGAAGCTCGCAAGCTCCACTTACCGTGAATTTCTGGTGCACTAAAGCCTTCCCAGCCTGCTTCTACTACCATGCCGCGTACTTTGCCCGCTTCATCTTTAGCCCAGACGACAGCCAGGTCCGCTACGGGACTGTTCGTTATCCACATCTTTGCACCATTCAGAATGTAAGCATCACCATCATCGACGATATTGGTGCGCATAGAACTCGGATTGGAGCCAGCATCTGGCTCCGTCAGCCCAAAGCAGCCAATGAATTCACCGCTACCCAGTTTGGGAAGATACTTTCGTTTCGTTGCTTCATTAGCGTACTTCCAGATGGGGTACATCACTAAGCTCCCCTGCACGGATGCCATGGAGCGGATGCCACTATCGCCTCGCTCCAATTCTTGCATGATCACCCCGTAAGCAATCTCATCCATACCACCACCGCCGTATTCGACGGGGAGGCTAGGGCCAAAAGCACCGATTTCTGCCAGCCCTTTAAACAAGTGCGTTGGGCACTTACCGCGCAGGGCGGCGTCCTCAATGATGGGACTCACCTCTGCTTTTACCCAGTCGCGAACCGCGGAACGGGCCATCTTGTGGTCGTCTTCCAAAAGGTCATCTACGTTGAAGTAATCATGAAATTGGTAAGGGTCTTCGCGGTGGGACTGGTGAAAGTCGGCCTTCGTAGTAAAGGCTTTAATAGTGGTAGAGGAAGGCATGATTGATTTTAATTTGGTCAAGCAAAGGTACAAAGCGAATAAGTTTAGACCATGCTTTACCAGCAGTATCCTTAAGGTATCTACAGCGACGTCGGTGAACGAGTACTTAGACGTCTATAAAGGCTTAGTTGTACCTTAGTTCATCGTTCTTTCCAGTTTGAATTTTATTCCGTGACCGTCAACAATTCCGAATCCTCCAGCTGTACTAACTGCGGTGCTCCGTTGCCTCCATCAGCTTCCTGGTGCACAAGCTGCGGACAGAAAGTCTACAAAGGCCCCCCAAGTTTTGGACAACTAATCGGTGAGTTTCTCGAAACGGTTTTCAACCTGGACAACCGCCTCTTCCGGACCCTAGCAGCCTTAGCGGTTCCCGGGAGACTGACGAATAATTTCCTCGCAGGCAAGCAGAAACCTTATTTTCACCCCTTACGGCTGTTTTTTATCAGCGGGGTGTTAATGGTAGGGGCTTATAGTCTGTTCTTAACCCAATCCATTGAGGACAGTTTAGCCAAAGAAAATGAAGCCAAGCGTTCAGCAGCTTACGAAAGCCGTTACGGAGAGCTTCTCAGTAACGCTATCGACAGCATCCGGGCAAGCTATCCTTCCACAGAAGTTACCGCTGCTTCGGACAGCCTATTTAAGTTACTAGGCTTCGCCCGTAGTGATTCGTTTAACATCAACTACTTAAAGTATCAAGGAGGTTTCTCCTTCACCTCAGCAAGCGTAAATTTTCTCCGGGAAGACTTCATCATCCTCACCCCGAACGAGTTACTCGATCTAGCTAAAATCGAAGGGCTTATTAACCGTTACGAAGTACAACAAATTATTCGAGTCAATCGGCTAGAGACATCATACGTTGGCGCAATGATGGGCCAAACGATCTGGGGGCTGTTACTACTCGTTCCCATATCCGCCGGCTTGCTAAAGGGCATTTACGTCCGTCGGAAAAGGAAATACATTGAACATTTTGTGTTCTCGCTCAACACTCACGCTTTTTTATTCATTACCCAATTTTTAGCAGCACTCGAATTTGTGCTATTCGGCACGCCTTACCTCTGTATTTTAAGTGGTGTAGCCATTCCCATCTATTTCTACTTGGCGCTTAAGCGGGTGTACCGACAAGGCTGGTTTAAGACTGCCGTTAAAGCCGGCATTTTGGGTTTTTGCTATCTAATGGTGATTCCGGTAGCGATTGCGGTGTCCGCGGTAATTGCAGTTTTACTTTTTTAGCCCTTAGGCGATCAACGCAACTGTACTTCCCCCGCCGCATTGACGAACAATACATTCCCAATGGTGTCATAGCCCGCGAAATAATCAGGCCCAATCCGTTTTAGTGCTTCATCCCGGAAGCCAAGGATCACGAGGTCCGCCTCTCCGGATTTTCGGGCAATGACACTCTTAGAATCCGTATCATCCCGACGACAAATAACTTCGATGTTATTACGGCTAATGGGTAATTGGCCCGT
>JBCDGT010000594.1:0-3279 GCA_038750915.1 Bacteroidota bacterium | reverse complement strand
CCGTCAGTCGGACTTCCTGAGAAGGGTCAGCAGCAAGATTAGCCATCGCTGCTGCGTCGCCAATACGGCCCAAGGCCACCATTGCACCGTGGCGAAGCCACATATCCTGACCATCGTTATCCCGTACTACCTCCAAAATACCCGGAACTGCCGCTTTAGCTTCCGTCCGCCCCAGGGCTTCCATGGCAAAAAAGCGAACTCGCGGAGATTCGTGCTTTAGCAAAGCAATGAGTTCGGTCGCTGCATCAGTGAGCTTCAAATCGCCAATCAGTTTGGCAGCCTGAGCGATCATCTCAGGGTCCCGGTCTTGGAGGCTACGCCGGAAGGGGTTTTCCGTTTCGTAGCCCCGGCGCACCATCTGTGCTATCCCCCAGAGTGCGTGAATGCGAGCTAGCTGAGAGTCGGCGCTAGTAATTTTTTGGAACGCGGCAAAACCTTCGCCACTGCGCTCTGCCAGCGCAAACTGGGCATTCTGTCGCACCCTTCGGTCTTGGTGAGCCAGTAGGCTGGCTAGCTCTTGGTCATTTTTACTGGTAAAATCCTCCTGGAGCAGCGCCTGCGTACTTTGCCGAATACCCAGCTCGGCACCTGCGTTCGCGCCCACATCCAATTTCCAAATCCGCCCTTCCCGCTTGGGGGCCCAGCCGTTGAGCCAGTCGCCAAAGTAAAGTGCTCCATCGGCACCAAAATCCATTCCCGTAGGTAGTAAGCCTACTACGATGGTATCGTTTTTACCCAGTTTGAAACCAGCTCCGTCGGGTTCCATCGTGAAGGTGTGTAAGGGGGAATTCCCCGGTGCACCCCGGAATTCGGCCACAAAAAAGTGGTTGTAGAAGTCCGGACTAAGGGCTGTCCCAGGATTGAATACCAAGCCAGTGGGGCCATTGACGAAGTTCTGAATCGGCGGTAAAAAGTAAGCCGCCTGCTCGTCGTGGCGGGGCAGGTGCATGCCTTCATCCATCCATACTTTGTAAGCATTATTCTTAGGGTCGGTGTACTTACCAAACTGCCAGTTGATACGCCAGCCGCTGTCCGAGCCATCGATCAGATAGACCAGGCGCTCCCGCTCTCCAGCATGATCGCCATCGTTATCTACCGTAATGAGGTTGCCATAATTATCGAAAGCAAATTCGTGGGTATTACGGACGCCCATGGCAAACACTTCAAAGTTGCTACCGTCGGGTTCACAGCGTACGACAACACCACGGTTCGGGTATTTCCAGTTTTTACCGTCCTTATCCACTACGTTCATGCCTACATCTCCGGCACCCCACCAGATACGGCCCTGGGGGCCAACTGTCACCCCCGACATGCCGTGGCCGCTAAAGCCGACGTGAATGATGTAGCCATGGCTAAGCGACTCAGCGTCATCGGCAGTGCCGTCTCCATCAGCATCCTTAGCACGCCAGAGGTCCGGGCCGACCGAAATGTATACTTCACCATCATGGTATTCTACTCCGTTGGCTACGTCGGTAATCTCTTGGTCGAAATCCGTCAGAAAACGCTGGGTACGGTCAGCCACCCCATCATTATTAGCATCAGTGACGAACCAAACTTGTTCTTGCTCTACGGTTAAATCCCGCCAATCAAGTACCCCGTCTTCGTTAAGGTCTTTAAGGTGGGCCTCGGATTGCTCGGAACCTTCCGTGAAGGTTTTACGTAAAAAATCCCGCCGGTCTTCGACCGTCTGGAATGAAAGGGAAGCCGTCATCCAATCACGGTGCCCCCGAATATCAAATTCTGAATTCTTCTGCCGCTTAGCGCTAGTGTAAAAAACCCTACCGTCAGGAGCCACACTGAGGGCAATCGGGTCGGCGACTATGGAATCAGCCGCCCACAGGGAAAGTTCAAGGCCTGCAGCAACATCTACTGCCGTCTCAGCCCGAATCTTTGCGGCACGAGCAGCAGCGCCCTCCGGCTCTACCGTGATGACTTCGGTGGCGTACTTACTGGGAACGGCCTCTTTATTGCAAGCGTAAGTTGTAATTGCAGCAATCGAAAAAAGTAGTAGTACCGGCAGGATCAACTTGTTCATCAGGTTCTTTTTTGGACCGCTCAAGATAAATCGGAAATGTAGTTCTCCTGATTTTTTGTGGGCTAATTACCTATCAACTTGTGTAAATGAAGGGTAGTTTTTACATTTGCCTACCAACCGGTTGGTAAATATGCCCTTACAAAAGACAACCCCCGAAGAAATCCTGATGACCGCCTGGGCGGTATTCCATGAGCACGGCTACCACGATGCTTCCTTACAACAACTGGCTGATGCAGCGGGCTTAGGTAAGGCCGGCATTCTCCACCATTTCGGTAGCAAGGCTGGCGTGATGCAGGCGGTGATTGCCTTTGCTGTAGACTGGTACCACCGCAAAGTGTATTCGACCATAAGGGGGGACGGAACTTTAGAGGAGCGGTTGGAAAGGCTGCTACGCCGCCAGTACCGCTTATGCCAATTGAATAATCAGGGCGGCTGTTTTTTTGCCAACACTATTTTAGAAACGGGTGGTGATGAGCGCTTTGCCCCTGGCCTAAAGAAGTTTCACGAAAGTTGGAATGCAGCGGTTACCGAGCTCTTGTGTGAACGCTTTCCGCAAGAGGAGGCCAAAGAACGCGCTTACCGAATCTTTATCGATTACCAGGGCAGCGTCATGATCTTCAAGCTCTACCAGGAACTCAGCCACCTGGAGCAGCTGATCGACCGCACTTTATTAAGCCTGAGCCTTCCCATAAAACCTATTCGAAATGAACGCTAAACAGCTCCTTTTTAAATCGTTGGGCTTTGGTTTAAATGCCCTTTCTCATTTGAGTCCCACCCTAGCTGGAAGGCTTACCTTCAAGGTGTTTGCCACGCCGCCGAGACCAAGCATTAGGCCGAAGGAGCAGGCCTTTTTAGCCACTGCAGAACGAGAAGATATGCCCTGGAGAGGGCAAAATATCCCGGTATTCAGCTGGGGAGAAGACCGAGCACCAATAGTATTTTGCGCCTACGGCTGGGGCTACAACGCCGGACGTTGGCGGCATTATGTCCCTCAATTGGTGGAGGCCGGATACCGGGTAGTAGCCTTTGATCCCATTGGCCATGGTTTTGCTCCGAAAGGGATGCTGGACTTCCCTAAATACGTCGACATCGAGCGGCAACTATTACGGCGACTTGGTGGCTGTGAATTGGTGCTTACGCATTCTTTCGGCGGTGGCTGCCTGGTAGAAGCCCTAGCGGGCTTACCCACGGAGTTTCACCCTAAGCGTGGCTGTTTCATGGGTGTTTTCTCGGAGGTAAAGTGG
>JBCDGT010000593.1:0-3283 GCA_038750915.1 Bacteroidota bacterium | reverse complement strand
TATCTTTGGGGAAGAGGTCACAGACATAGTGAAGTAGTAAGATCACTTCAATAATGGCTGTGGTCTCTTTTTTGTTAAAGTTAAATATCGGACACCCTAACTCCGAGGTTCTCTACTGATCGTTTTACACTTTGGTAGCACCTCGGAGAGTTGTTGGGGCTTTGCCCCTTTAACCTCCGAGTGTTCGGCCCTCGTTACCGCCTGATCACCCGTACCGTCCGCGCCGCTCCTCCGGCCTCCAGGCGGAGGAGATAGATCCCGGCAGGAAAGGCACCGAAGTCGAGTTGCTCCGCCAGGCGCAGTTGTCTGCCGAATTCCTGGTACAACAACTGGCGTCCCATCCCGTCGTACACCGTTGCCCGTAGCTCCGCAGCTTCAGGTAGGTCGAGGCGCAGCTCTAGATTGCCCTCCGTAGGGTTGGGAAATACTTCCAGGCCCGCCAAGATTTGGAGTGGGTCTTTGGTATCAGTAGACATGTCGACGGTGAAGAATACGGTGTCTTTACAGCCTACTACATCCGTTACTTCCACGAAAACGGAGCCTTCGGCCAGGCCGTCTACTTGCTGGGTGGCGTCTCCGGTACTCCAAGCGAAGGTGAAGGGCGGTAAGCCCTGGGAGGGGGTGACGGTTGCAATGGCATCTCTGCCTCCGGAGGAGCTAACACCGACTACGTCGGCAATCAGTCCTAGGTTATTCGGGCAGCGAGGAACGTTGATGTTATCCAGGGAGATTACTGCATTATCACCGGTAATGGTGACATTGAAACGGAAGGATCCAGATGCTGCACCTTCAATTGGAATTGCGTAGTCTCTGTTTTCCAAGGAGTCGATATCAGCGATTACGAGTTGTTGGTCACAGTCGGTAAACACGATGGTTAAACTTGCTTTAAAAGAAGCCGTGTCCGGTCGGTCTGCATCACTTAGGCTAACACTAAATCTTAGGCTATCACCAAGCTCAAAACCATCGTAGACATTTGTCAAAAAACCTCCGCTCGTAGTGGTGCTTAACGACAAATCATTCGTTCTGGGATCAATGCTAACCGAAAAGCCATCCTCGTCAATTATCCATCCGTTAGGCACACGGGCATCATTGAAACCCTCGTAAAATGGGACGGGAGCTACTGTTGGCATATTTAAGTAAGCCGTGTCGTTACTGATGTTGTTGTCTCCCGCTAAAGACACCCAAAATGGAAGGGGAGCTAAGGCGTAATTAGGACCGTCGCCAGTTACTAGTCGTACCGTAGCATACTGACCAGGAAGAATTGTATCGTCGATAAATTCGGAGTTTTCGGTGCCGGTGACGTTGAAATTTAGGTCAAAACCATTAACGGGTTCAGTGCCCAGGTTAGCAACGGTAACGGAGTAGATACTCGGGGGAATCCCCAAACATTCCGCACCTTTGTTCACTGCAATCACGGCAAAATCCTGCTCCGCCCGCTCACTAATACTTACCCCATCCACCAGCACACCCTCCAGGGTCGTACTCCGGCTCGACTCAAAAACGAAGCGCAGCTGAATGGTGTCCCCTGCGGTACCTTCAAGGAGGTTGGAGACCTGAGCGGCCCGGTCGCCGAAGCCACCGTCGCCTTCCCAGACCTGGTTGGCCAGATCGTTGTACCAGCCCGTGGCGGCTGGACTACTGTTGACGCGCGACCAATTCTCCCCCTCATCCGTAGTCATTTCGAGGTAGACGGCGTCGAAGTCCGTTTCGGTTTGCACCCGGATAATGGCACCGAATAGTGGGTCCTCCTCCATGGCGGAGAGATCGAAACAGGGGGAAACGAGATAGCTGCGCTCCCGGTCGTTATAATCGCCACCAAGGTTGGTTACCCAGGCGTTTTGGCCGTTTGGTGCCCCGCTAATAGTGTTGGCAAAGGGTGTTCCCCAGCGCCAGCTGGAGATGCCGCGACCACCGCGCTCGGAATACCAAAAGCCATCGTTGGCTTCAAAGCTTTCGTAATAGGGGAAGGTGGCTATTTGGGGCACGTGGGTAACGGCGAAGGTCATCGTATCGTTGCTGGTGTCTTCGTCGTCTTCCAGTTCCGTCCACACCTCTAAGGTGTAGGTGCCGGGCTGGTTTAGGAACACACTGGCGTCGAAGGTGAAAAACTCCGTACTGTCTACGCCGACTACGCCGGTGAAAATACCGTCCGCCGGCCGGGAAACCGTCGAAGGCTGGCCGTTGATCGTGAAATCTACGTTGAAGAAGGCCTGCGCTTCCCCGCCGAAGTTGGTGATCCCGATGGTCACCTCCTCCGTACTCAGGTTACAAGCGGTTGCGGGAGACATGAGCCGCGTGATCCCTACGTCCGCCCTTTTTTGGGTCATGATCTCGAATGGCCCCCGGCGAATCGTCGTATCATTTTCCGTCTGGCAA
Organism: Bacteroidota bacterium; assembly: GCA_038750915.1. Lineage (GTDB taxonomy): Bacteria > Bacteroidota > Bacteroidia > Chitinophagales > Saprospiraceae > Neolewinella. The sequence goes on along the minus strand of JBCDGT010000593.1, from coordinate 907 downwards.
ATGGTGCTGATCCAGAAAGTATAGAGGGTGTCTGACGCGAGGTTGCTAACGCGTAGGGAGGTGTCTTGGGTCGTAAGATCGATACCATTATCGTCAGTCGCCGGATCGAAGTTCCCGGGTCCGTACTGGATTAGGTAGCTGGGGTTAGTGCCAGGCGAAGAACTATTGAAGCGAATGTCGGCGGTAGTAGATCTTACTCTAAAAATATCAATACTGTTATTGGCCGGAGGAACGCAGGTTTTGCAAGCTGCGGTGAAACTGAAAATATTGGTGCCGGTAGCAGGAGGAGGACCCGTTCGGTAGATTAAGCTATCCGCATTATCGAAAATAGCAAAGCTGGTTTCTTCGGGGAAAGCTCCGGAGTTAAAGTCCAGTTCCACTAAGTCGCCATTATTGACGGAAAAAAAGAGGGATTGTTCGCTACCCGTTTCTTCGCTGAGGGTGTAAATAGTGGCTACTCCAGCTACGCGGATGGTTAGTTCGCCTCCGTTCCAGCCGTCGCCGAGCTCGTCTTCCAGCAGTAATTGATACTGGCAATCCTGGGCGGCTAGGCCGATGCTGAAAACTAAAGCAAGCAAAAGAAACAAACGGTAGCGAAGAAGCATGAGGGTAGGTTTTAGCAAAATTATTGCGCGGCCGCAGGTGCAAAATTTAGTTGATGGTACTTGGTAGTTAGTATTTTTTAGTTAGTGATTAATGGTAGAACTAATTGCCAAATACTAATTACCAAATACCAAACCTTGCACCTGCGGCCGCGCCCAATCGTCTTTGGTTGGCGAAAAATAGCCAAAAGGGCAGAAACCAATAGTGAGAACAGGCCTGAACCTTTCTATTAGGACCACGTTAGTCCTCCACAAGCCATAAATTCAGCTTTTAATCCTTCCTCGTTGGCCGTTTATTCTATTTC
>JBCDGT010000592.1:0-3293 GCA_038750915.1 Bacteroidota bacterium | reverse complement strand
ATTCTGTTACCCTACGCCCCCGGTAATTGCTTCATCTCCGTCGACGGAACTTCTTTTGCTACACCGCTGATGACGAGCCTACTGGCGGCCCACCTTACCCTGATTAGTTCCGACGAAGCGATCTGTATTGTAGGTGAGGATGCGTTTCCAGTTTATCAGCACGTGGGATCAGGGCATGAAACTAATATCTTCGAGGCCTTATTGGAAGATAGCGCTGGAGATTGTGTCGATTTCGTCTCCCTCGGTAATTGGCTAGCACGGCATAGTGCACTTAGTGGGCAGGAAGATGGTAATAAAGATGTAGGTTCCGTTAGCCCAAACCCTTTTATAAACTCCCTTGTGGTGGAGCTGCCCGAAAATGGTGCTGAACTTAACAGGGTTGGTCTTTATGATCAAAATACTGGCCGTAGAATCTTTTTTGTTCAAACGAGTGACAGCCAAGTTACCATTAACACCTTTGACTTGCAGCCCGGACTTTATTTCGTGAAGATTACGAACTCCCACGGGCAATACATTCACCATGTATACAAACAAGGTTAATTTAAATCCTCGGCGGACAGAAATGTACTTCCTGAGAGCTCAACACTATGTTGCGAACTACCCTTCTAATATCGCTTATAATCGCTTGTTTTTCCTTAGTTGCCCAGGATACTACTTGGGTGGCTAAGGATCAACTGAAGTACGATGAAGCCAACGCTATGGCGACTTATTTAGCCGCCGCTGACTTTCTTGCCGATTACCTGGATAATGAACGCCCTCAAGCGCCACAAACTGCGGCGCTAACTGAATTGTACCATAAGGTCGCTCTTTGGTATTACCGGGCGCTAGAATTCGGCAATGCGTTGACGTACGTAGACGCTACGATTACGCTACGTCTAAATACACCCGAAGTAAGCTTGACGGACCTCGCGCGCAGCGAGGTTTTAAAAGCGGAGATTCTGAAGGAATTGAGTATTTATCGTCCGGCGGCCAATTGGTTCAGTCGAAGCCTAAATACCTTGAGACAAGCGATGGCGGCGGGCGACTCGCTTGGAACCAACTTATTTCGCATCCAGTACTACACAAGTCGTAGTGCTAGCTCAGCCGCCTTCCTTTTTGATTTAGAATATGCCGGCCTCCTTTTAGAACAATTTCCGGCTCTAATGGAGAAGGGAAAAGAAAGTCTGAGTGAGGTTCAAATCCGAGGAACGAAGCTGAGTTATTTAAATACCAAAGGGATCTACTTACAGAAACAAGGGAAATACGCGCTTGCTGAAGCGGCCTACCGGCAAATTCTTACGCCGGAATTTACGGATTACCCCCGCGTGCGAAGTTCCGTGGCCATTGCCCGGAACAACCTTGGCCACAGCCTATTTACTGCAGGGAAATATTCTGAAGCGACAAGAAGTGTACGAGAGGCCATAAGTGAATTTGAGCAGATCGCTAGTGAAAAAGGAGGCTATCAAGACAATCTCGCTTCCTCCTACGGTTACCTTCTCATGATCCAGTGGAAAACGGAGCAGTACGAACAAGTTGATTCTACCCTTGCACGCGGACTTGAGTATGCCAGGCGAGCGTTCCCTAGTGGCAAAGGCCGCAACTTTGGTACCCTCTACACCTACGCCGCCCTAGCCAAAGCTGGAGCGGGAGATTTCGCTGCCGCAGATTCTCTTTTCTTACTCGGAGCCGAAACCTTGATGGACGAGTATACTCCCGCTGGCCCCGCCCAGCTACCCATCATCGCCAATCGCGCTATTTATGCCCAGGAAGAAATGCTAGAGCTGCTGGAAGGCCGTCGTGACGCTTACCGCACGGCCTTCGCTGCCGGCGATCCGGAGGGCCTGGAAAAAGCCTTACTTACTAGCCAAACCCTTGACACCTTGCTGCGACGCGGCCGCCAGCAATTAAGCCTGACCGCTTCCGTAGGACAGTTTATACAGATCGAAAAACGTCATACTAAGGCTGCTATTGATATTGCCTTGCAACTATACCGCTTAAGGGGGGAAGAACAGTCCCTGAGGACTGCCTATGAATTCGTAGCGGGCCAGAAGAGTAATCTATTGCGGCAATACCTTACTTCGCCAAATCTCGCCCAGAGTCTTGGTGTACCTCAATCCGTAATTGATGAAAAAACGGACTTGGAATTGAGGGTGCTGATTGCGGAAAAGGCGCTTAGCGATGCTGAAGAAGGCCGACAGCCCGAGCTGCGCGCGGAAGTATTGCGACTCAATCAGGAGCTTAATGAGCTGCGCAATCAATTAGCCACTGATTATCCCGCCTTTACCCGAGCGCTCCGAGGCTACGCTCCGGTTGATATCGATGCTGCGGCAGCATCACTTACAACTGACCAGTTAGTTGTTGAGTACTTCACCGTCGAAGATTCCGTTTATGCTTTCACGATCAGCAATGCTGCCGGCTTGTCCTACCAGGTTCTTCCTCGCCCAGAAAACCTTGTTGATGACATTCAAGAGGTTGTCGAAGGGGGCGCGGCCGCAGGTGCCTTGTTCGCTCAGTTGGTTGAGCCATTATTGATAGAGGGTACAACCAGGCTACAATTCATTCCCGATGGTGATCTGTGGAGACTACCCTTTGCCGCCTTGAAAACGAATGACGAACGCTTCCTGATTCAGGATTATGCCATCAGCTACACATATGCAGCCCCTTTATTATTCGATCCTGCATTAACCAGGGTAACCTCCCGCGCGGAGGATGTCTTTCAGGGCTACGGCATCGATTATACCGACGTACTGAATAAAATAAACGCCAGTGATCAACGCTCCCTCACCGACGAGCAATTAAGGGACATGGGGCAACTGCCCTTCGCTGGAAAAGAAGTCATTGCCGCCGCGGAAATTATTGGTGGGCAGTCTTGGCTAAACGAAAAGGCAACCAAAGATTTCTTCCTACGCGACGCTCCCCAAGCGGGCATTATTCACGTCTCTATGCACGGCTTACTGGCGAGTAACCCGCTCGAATCTGCCCTAGTTTTTCGTGGAAACGACACTGATGTAACCTATGATTTACTGCGGATGAGCGAGGTGTTAGGGGGCCATTTTCCTGCAGAGCTTACCGTACTCAGTGCTTGCCACACGGGTAACGGCACCCTGGAAACCGCAGAAGGTAAGCATAGTATCGGGCGGGCCTTTACGGCCGCCGGAAGCCGTAGTACCATTACCAGTAGTTGGGAAGCCAGCGATGAAGCCACCCACGATATTTTAACCGCCTTCTACCGCTACCTGAAAGCGGGTGATACTCGTGATGTAGCCCTCCAAAACAGCATCATTGAATACCTCCAGACAGGCTCCGCCGCGGAT
>JBCDGT010000591.1:0-3295 GCA_038750915.1 Bacteroidota bacterium | reverse complement strand
TGCGGTAGGGGCGTTTGTTTTGGCTTTCGTAGTAGGTCCGCATCAGCACCTCCACAATGATCCCAACCGTAATAAGTTGAATACCCGCCAGCAGCAGCATGGCACCGAGAATTAAGAGTGGGCGTCCCCAAACGTCCTGTCCCATGATTTTCAAAACTAGCAGGTATCCGTTAATGAGGGCACCCACACTAAAAAGCCCCAGGCCCAACTGGGCGAAGAGGTGCATCGGTCGTTGCAAGTAACGCTTGAAGAACAGCATTAGGAGGAGGTCGCTGATTACCTTGAAAGTTCTCCCCAGTCCATATTTACTCTTTCCAAATTGGCGGGCATGGTGCCGTACGGGTATTTGGGTGATCCGAGCACCTTCCAGGCTGGCCAGGACAGAAATGAAGCGGTGAAGCTCTCCATAGATGCCCATGTCTTTGGCAATCTCCGAGCGGAAGACTTTGAGCGCACAGCCATAATCTCGCAAGTGCACCCCGCTGAGGTTGCGGATAATCCAGTTGGCAATCCGGCTGGGAATTTTTCGGAGTAGGGCCCCGTCCTGCCGGTTGACACGCTCTCCTACCACCAAGTCCCAATCTTCATCTCTGACCAGAGCTAACATCGCGGGAATATCCAGAGGGTCATTTTGTAGGTCCCCGTCCATGGTAGCGATGTAGCGCCCTTGCGCCACGTCGATGCCTGCCATTAGGGCAAGGGATTGACCGTAGTTTCTGCGAAATTCTACCACGACCAAACGAGGGTCATCGATGGCGTATAGTTCCTTCAGGGTACCATCGGTACTGCCGTCATCTACGTAGACGATTTCGTAGTCCATCCCCGCCAAGGCGGCGTTGATACGGTCGATGAGGGGGCGGATATTTTCCCGTTCGTTATAAACGGTGACAACAACGGATAAGAGCATGGCGCAAAGATAATTACATCCCGCTGCCCATCCCATCCCGCAGGATACCATTAAGCGGTGCCCGCCCTTGGGGTGGATCTTGGAAACGGCCGACGGGATAATAGGTACGAAGGTGTCGCAGGTAGAGACTGTCCGTCGCTTCCACTTCCAGTTCAGGATACTGCAAGGGAGAAAGGAGATAAACCGTTTCTCGGTCGAAATTAGCCCACTGGCGCGGCACGACGTGGCCGCGGGCTCGGGTGAGGTAATAGCCCGTGGCGGGCTCGATGAGACTCCAACCGTAGATGGCTACGGAATCCTGTCGATGGTCTTCCATAATTCTTACCGCTGAATCGCGTACGGCAATACCTCGTTCGTCGCCGGCAGCCCTTGGTGGCAGGACAAAAAGGTTGAACCCAATGCGGAGAATGAGGAGGAAAAGAGCAAATAGCAACAATAAGTTCCGTTCACTGCGCCACGCAAGAACACACACGGCACCTGCGGCCGCGCCCAAAAGTAAGCTCTTCCCCCAAGGCCCGCTTACGATCTCCGTATCCGGGATCAAGGGAACAAAGGGTGTCACTACCGCGCACAAAGTCATCAGGCCCAGCAATAGGTAACGCAAGCCGCGAAAAGACCGGCTGCGGCTTTGCTTATGCGTTTTGTGCAACCATAGCAGGCTACCGAAAAATAGAGGAAACAGCATCAGTAAGTAGCGCGGGTACACATTTGGCGATAGCCAATAAATGGGAATATTGACGAGAAAAGCCACTAAGCAGAAGGCCGCGAAATCATTTTTCTTCAACGATGCCCAACTCCCCCGCTGGAAGAGATAGACCATTAGTAGCGTCCACGGTAAGAAATGATAGCTCATTTCAAAGGGGAACGCAAATATGTGCTGGATCGACTCTCCGAATCCGTGCGCTGCCACTGTTCGTTTGCCACTCTCTTCGAAAAGACGTACAAATACCCGCTCAAGATCTACGTAGTAGCTGTATTGCCAATAGTACAAGGCAAGTACCGCAACACAGGTCAGGCCACTAATAAGGTGACTGGGGTAGACGAAACGCTTCCAGGATCGGGTCCAACCCAAGATAGCGAAAACACTAAGGCCCTGAAAAACGATGGCCGGTAAACCTTTGAGCATAAAGCCGACGGCCGTGAGCGCATAACTCCAAGCAAAAGCCCACCACCACTGGCCCTTACGTCCATGCTCGTAAAGCAGCATGATTTGGGTGTACACTACCCAGCTGAAGGTGACGTCGATTAGGGCCAGCATACTGTCCCAAAACAACATCCGACCACAGGTAATGACGGTCAGCGCGTGCAAGCCCGCCAAGTAACCAGAAAAGTGCTTGCGGCTAAAGTAGTAAGTCGTAACCGCAAACCCCAGTAAGCCCAGTACGGTGGGAAGGCGGGCAGCCCATTCACTGGTTTCCCCGTGCAAAGCGAAGCTGAGCGCTAGCAACCAGTTCCAAAGCGGCGGTTTATTAAGGTAGGCATCGCCATGCATCGTTGGGGCTAGGTAATTTCCACTCCAGAGCATTTCCTGGGCGACCAGGGAGCGGATGGCTTCATCATCGATGAAAACCATAATACCCAGGTTGATGAGTAAGGCTGCTGGTAAGAGCAGCAAAGCGGCAAGGAACAGTTGTTTACGCACAGGGCGAAGGTAGTGAAGGAGGAGAAAGTTCCGTAAACCAGTAACACCCTTAAGGTGAGGTTAAAACTCGGGAAGACTGAACCACCCCTGGCATCCATACATTTACTGTTTACGTTTCTTCTTCACCATTTACATGGGGTTGGAAAAGCCTGCGCCAATAACTTAAATTTGTCGTCCTGGCTATTTCACCGAATAATTGACCTGAAGCAGCCGTTGTTAATACCCGGGTAGATTCCCGATAAAATTCCCCAAAGGCGGAAAACAGGTTCCGTCCCGCAAAATCACATCCATGAAAACTCGCGGCTTATACTTTCTTTTCGCGCTTGTCATTTTAGGCTCCTTGGTAGCCGCCGTGTTTCCAGAAACCCCTCCACCGGGTAATAAGGAGTCCGTAATCATTCAGACAATGATGCGTACCATGCAGCGGTACCACTTCCAGCCAATGGACATCGATGATGACTTTAGTGCCAAGGCCTATGACTATTACTTGAATGATCTAGACGGCGGACGCCTATTATTTACCCAAGAAGACATCGCTAAGTTCGCTCCTTCCAAGTACCAAATTGACGACCAGGTTAATAGTGGAACTTACGACTTCTTCGACCAAGTACAAGAGGTATGGATCGACCGGCTCGACGTAACGGAAAGCTACTTCCAAGAAGCACTGGCTAAGCCCTTTGACCTGAACAAAGGAAAAGAGATCAAGCTGCGGGACGAAGATGCTGAGTGGGCGAAAAACGAGAAGG
>JBCDGT010000590.1:0-3297 GCA_038750915.1 Bacteroidota bacterium | reverse complement strand
ATCCCTTTCTCGAGTTGTATACTGAATGCTATGACGTGGGAGCGTACAACCATCACCGATCAAATGACCAAGCAGAGCTAACTCATTATCAGTAGCTACAGTCTTTTTTCGCTTTGAAGCTTCAGTTTTAATCGACCTGGGTAGTGCTAAGTGATCGCCAATGGTAAGTTCATCAAGCCTTTTCCAACCATTTACGGTGAGGAATTTGTGGTTGGCCGTAGCCTTAATATTTCGTCCTAAGGCTGTGGTTAGCTGATAAGTTTCCTTTACACCAGTGGAAAACGCTCTACTAACCTTCGCAGTAACAAGTTTGTGTTCGTCGTTAACAGCCCAAACATTAAAACCACCGTTAGGGTGTTTTTCTGCCAGCGTACTAATGGGTAATCGCTCACCGGTATCTGCCAGGGTGACTAAGGTATCTCCCGTTAAACATCCTGATTCCCGCAAATCCGATAATTGCGGGCGTTTATCTCCGCCCCTTGTCTCCACCGCTCGGCTGAGCTGGGAAAGGGCGATCACGGGAACCTCTAACTCCTTCGCCAGCGCCTTGAGGGAGCGGCTGATTCCGGAGACTTCCTGTTCCCGGTTCATGCCTTTATTCGATTCGCCAGAACCGGACATGAGCTGGAGGTAGTCGATGATGACCATGGAGATGTCCTTCTCCAGTTTGAGGCGCCGGCATTTGGCGCGTAGTTCAAAGACGTTAATACCGGCAGTGTCGTCGATGTAGATCGGGGCCTCACCGATGCGATTCATGGCGTCGACGAGGCGGGCCCATTCGTCGTCGTCGAATTTTCCGTTTCGCATTTTTTGGCCGTTGACTTCGGCGTCCTGGCTAAAAATACGACCGGCCAACTGGGCCGCACTCATCTCCAAGCTAAACAGAGCCACCCCTTTACCGTATTCCGCAGCAGCGTTACGGGCCATGGAGAGGACGAAACTAGTCTTGCCCATGGCGGGGCGGGCGGCTACAATGATCAAGTCACTGGGCTGGAGGCCGGAGGTAAGTCGGTCCAATTCAGTAAAACCGGTAGGAATGCCCGTAAGGCCATCCTCTTTCTCCCGCAGCATGGTCAGTTGCTCGAGCAATTGGTTGGCCAGTGAGCCCATATCGGCCACCTGTTTGCCCATATTGCGCTCCGTGATCTCGAAGACAAAATTGCCGGCCTTGTCGAGCAGGTCCAGCACGTCCGTGCTGTCTTCGTAGGCGTCCTTAATGATCTCGGTACTGGTGCGGATAAGCTCGCGTTGGATGAATTTTTCGGTAACGATCCGCGCGTGATACTCAATGTTAGCCGAGCTGGTCACTTTATTTGTGAGCTGGGAAAGGTAGCTGGCTCCACCGGCTAACTCTAATTCTTCGGCCTTTTTCAAATCCTGCATGACCATTAGGGCATCAATCGGCTGGCTACGCTCAAATAAGCGGCGCATACTCCGGTAAATGGCTTGGTGGGCGGGCTTATAGAAGGATTCTGGCTCGATGATGTCGAGCACCTTCGTCATTGCTTCTCTTTCGATTAGGATCGCACTGAGAATGGCCTCTTCCAGGTCTGGTGCTTGGGGTGGAAGTTTGCTGTACTCAGGTAAGTTCGCTTCCTGAAGGCGGTTACGAGTACTCCAACTACTAGAGGTGCCATTAGCACGGCGGTCTTGTTTCTTATCCTTGGCCATAGGTCTTGGCGAAGGTACGGGAACAGATCGTGGTAAGTGTGGAAAGTTATGCGGAAAATGTGGAAAAAACTGGTGGAAAAGCTGTGGAAAGGGAGGTGGTGGGTAGAAAGTGACTCGTCCTAAAATAGGTTGACAGTTAAAAATCCCCGGCCGGCGGGTAGTTGACATAATTTGTTTCAACCCATTTCAGGACGAGTCATACTCAATTATTAGCCCCTCCTCGCTCGCTATTTTATCTCTCTATTGCACCTGCGCCCGCGCCCTAGCAGTGAGTGAATGAATGAATAATGAGAGAATGACGAATTGATTTTCTAATCCACAATCATGGCCTCCCGGTCCAGTTGTTGCTGCTTGATGTTGGTGGGGAGGTCGCGGTATTCGTACTGCTGGGTGCGGAGTTGAGGGCGGAAGCCGGCCTCGCGGATAGCTTCCTGGATGCCGTCAGCGGTAAACCGCCAGCGGGCACCGGCGGCGGAAACGACGTTTTCTTCGATCATGATGGAACCAAAATCGTTGGCGCCGGAGTGGAGGCAAATTTGGGCTACTTGCTTGCCAACCGTTAACCAACTGGCCTGAATGTTCGTTACGTTGGGTAGCATGATGCGGCTAAGGGCAATCATGCGGATATATTCATCGCCGGTAACGGTATTGCGAGCACGCTTGATCTTTTTGAGGATGGTATCTTCATCCTGGAAGGGCCAGGGAATGAAGGCCAGGAAGCCCTTGGCGTGGGCGGGTTTCTCGCTTTGTACCTGCCGCATCCGTACGAGATGGTCCATCCTTTCCCAGTTAGTTTCGATGTGGCCAAACATCATCGTAGCGCTGGTGGTGATGTCCAGCTGGTGGGCGGCACGCATCACGTCTAGCCACTCTTCGCCACCACATTTTCCCTTGGAGATAAGCCGACGAACGCGGTCGCTCAGGATTTCCGCCCCGGCCCCGGGCAAGCTATCGAGTCCTGCTTCCTTGAGGGCTTTGAGTACGTCGTAGTGACTCATTCCCTCGAGCTTACTGACGTGCGCGATCTCGGGCGGGCCGAGGGCGTGTAGTTTAAGGTTGGGGTATAATGCTTTTAATTCACTGAAAAGGTCGCAGTAGTACTTTAGCCCAAGATCAGGGTGGTGGCCGCCTTGTAGTAGCAGCTGTTCGCCGCCGAAGGCGAAGGTCTCTTCGATCTTATGCTTGTACTCCTCGATGCTGGTGATGTAGGCTTCTTCGTGGCCGGGCCGACGGTAGAAATTACAAAATTTGCAGTTGGCAATACAAACGTTGGTGGTGTTCGAGTTCCGGTCGATAATCCAGGTCACCGTTTTCTCGGGTACGGCCTGGAAACGGAGTTGATTGGCTACGTACATCAGGTCGGCCGTATCCGCATTTTCGAGCAGAAAGACACCCTCTTCGGCCGTAAGCCATTCTTTTTTGAGCCCCTTTTCGAGCAAGTCCGCAGTATTCATATTGCTGATTTGAGCTAATGAAACAGTGGGGAGCTAGAGAGGTTGCAAGCTTTCAGTAAAAAATGAAAGTTTGTTATAAGCCTCGGCTTACAACCAGCGATAAATCCGCCGAACTAATCTTTGTACCTTATCGGTATACGGTGCGTACGCCATACTAAGGTCCAAAAAACGT
>JBCDGT010000589.1:0-3302 GCA_038750915.1 Bacteroidota bacterium | reverse complement strand
CTGGCTCATTGAAGCCAGTGGATTGTTTATAGATCAGTAGGCCAAGATCATCAAAGTCGGCAAATTCGATGTCGCTATTGATGAAGTAGCTAAATTGATTGGACCGGTTGCGCTGTCTACTTTTTACTTTCTCGATCATTTTGGGAGTCGCCGTTACGTCCCACCAATTCATGCCAACGCGCTGGAAGAAAAATTTGGTGAGGTACCGCCGCAACAGGTTTTCCACAGCATTGATCTTAGGGTATAACTGATTGGCGATCTCGGATGAGATGTCATCCTTAAGAATGCGGATGTGGGCAAATTTGAGATTGTCGCGAAGGTGGCGTAGAAGTCGTTGACGAAAAGGTTCTAAATTTTCAAAATACTTGCTTTCAACCCTTAATACAAAAGCGGCTTCGACTAGATCGGTCAGGATTTTACTGGTATCGACGGGAATAACATTGACCTGCATATCATCTTCTCCCTTAATGTAGGCATGCCCGTTAGCGTCTTTGGTAATAAGCGGAGATCGCCCGTTCCATACTTCTTTTGAATAGCTGATCGCATGGATGAAGGCTTCCTGACCGATGATATCGGCTGGATCGATGCATAATAGCTCGAAAGTAAAATTTCCGGACATGATATATAAAAATTGACCATTTCTTAATGGATAGTTGGAGATCGGGCAATATACCATTTTTCCCCGCAACCCCCGTTTTACGGTAGGCTATACCAGGGTGTCGAGGAGCCCCTTAACTAGCTTATTATCCGCACTTTGCACCTGCGGCAGCGCCCGCATATTAGTAGTTGGTATTTGGTAGTTAGCCGTGGCCAACTGCGGTAATTACCAGGGACTAAATCCAACCCCTAACCAGCAACCATCTCTCGTTTCACCGCCTCTCCAGGGCTGATCCCAGCATGCTTTTTAAAAGCTCGGTTGAAGGTTGATTTGGAATTGAAGCCGCAATCGAGGGCAATACTCAACAAGGTATGACGATGATGAGCGCCTTCCCGGATCATCCGGATGAAAGCTTCGCAACGATGGGCGTTAATGAAATCATTAAAGTTTTTACCGTAGATGCTGTTGATGACCCGACTCATAACCGAGGTGTTGGTACCGATGCTTTCTGCTAGCTCTCCCATTTTGAGATCAGGATTCAAGTAGTCCCGGTGCTCCTGCAAGTGGGTCTCTAACTTATTGGCCCAGACTTGTAACTCCGCATCAGTCTTTTCCTTTTCTGCACTGCTCTTTATCGACTGTTTTTGCTTTTCAACGGGTTTAGCTATTTCTCGGTTAGGAGAGAATCGCAGGGCCCTCGTTAGCCTCGGATTAATGGCCAGAAACTGAATAGCGACCAGGAAATTGAGGACCGACATAGCGAAGTAACTATCCCAACTATCGACGTAACTGGTGCTAAACAAGTAGTTGCCAATCTCTAAAACCAAGGTAGTGGCTACCCCCAATAGCATTAAGTACAGCGTAAACTTCAAACTGGAGAAAGTAAGCTGTTCGGCGTTGGAGAATTCGCGGTCGAGGTAACTCCGGTACTTACGGTAATCCAGCAGGGTTTTAATCAAGTAATAGATGAGGTGAAGAAAACTAAACACGAATATGACATCGAACAAGATTGACAAGCTGCCAATATCCGAATTATCCAATTCCGCCAGGGGGCCGCGGGTGTCGTAAAAGAAGGTGAAAGGCTCTCCATTGATCAAGCGCCAGTAGCCGAAATCGTAGAGGAAAATGAAAAGTGGCTGCAAGAGCACAATTCCAAGGGGGAGAAAGTGCCACCAGTATTTACGCTCCCACCGGAAATCAGTATTGGTAAGGGCCCGAAAGTAAAGCCAAATCAAGGGGCCAAATACGAGCAGGTTTTTCCATTCAACGTAAAACATAAGGGTGGTGCGCCAATCGTGGGCGTCGTACCAGCCGGCGAAGCCTAACATCCACTGACCAACGTACATGCTCCCCGCGATTAACAGCAGGGCGGCGAAGTAATCACTGATGCGTTCTTCGCGGTAGCCACGAATAAGGAGGATGACGGCAAATACCAAGCCTTGCAAAAAACCTGGTAATAAGGGCGCAGACCATTCATTGTACTCAAACACCCGCTCAAAATACGGGCTTGGGCTCGATATTTAGGTGCCAGTTGGGAGAGAATCACCGGTCCAGTTGTCTGAATTATTGCAGAGGCACTTTCTCACCATTACGCTCTAATTCGAAGGCATCTTCCGAAAAGCGACGGCGAATAGCAGTAAGGGCTTCGAAGAATTCCTCTTCATTTTGGAATTCCAGACGGACGCCAAGCCGGGTGTACCGGCCTTCCGCTCGGGAAAAGGGGGTATAGCCTGCCTCCTGGATCCGGCGTAGATTTTTTTCTACGTTACGGCTGCTGCCGTACAGGCCGGTAGCAATCAGACTAACGTTTTGGCCAGAAGTGGAAGCAGCGTCGGGGGTGGTTGGAGCGGGGGTAAGCACCGCCGGTTCGCTTGGTGGGGTAACTGGGGTGGAAGTCGTTCTGGTGGTTTCCAGATCGTTCAGGCGCGGTGGTTCGTCGGGGGCTACTTGGCGAGCATCAACGGGGGAGGGCGCCGGCGCCGGGGCAACAGTAGCAGGTGGATCGGGTCGTTCTTCTACGCGAGCCACTGGTGTTTTGGGGTCTTCTGCTAGGGCGGACCCGATGGTTTGTCCGAGGAGGTATAAAAGGCAAAGAGCTAGGATTACGCCGAGTACGGCGGCTACGTACCACAGGATGCGGCGCAGTTCTGGGTGGTGTAATAATTCGCCAATGCGAGAAGTGGGCGCGGTCGCGGGTGCAGGCTGGGTGGCTTTGCCGGAGCCGGCTAGCATTGGGTCTTCGATGGCTCCCCTTCGTTGTTTTTCGGTGCGGATGATGGGCTTGAGCTCCAAGCCGGGCAGGCCAAAACTGTCTTTACTGAAGTTCTCCCCGGCTGCAGTAAATTTTAGCTGGCCATCAAAATGCTTAAAAAACCGACCTACTCCCTCTAGGGTGACGGAACGGCCGGCATCAAGGTTCTCCCGCAAATTCCGGAGGAATTCCTCCAACTCGTAGGCCGCCGTTGCAGGGGGTATTACCTCGGTTTCTTTTAATTCTCTCAATAAACGGCCATCATCCAGTACTAAGTTGGAATTGAAGCTCACCTGTTCGGAGGGAGGGAGTGCTTTACCCTCGATCGGACTGATCAGGGCCGGTTGCGGTAACAATCGTAAAGTGCCTAGTCCCGGAAGGCAAACCTGCTCTTCCTCCATCAGGATGCGGCGGATTGTATCGGTAATCGCGGATGACATGGGGTAAAGTTAG
>JBCDGT010000588.1:0-3313 GCA_038750915.1 Bacteroidota bacterium | reverse complement strand
GATCCGCGACGCGAGACGCACTATCGACCCAGTGCGGCGGTCGGGGAATTTACGGGGATCATCAATGGTATTGATGCCGCTTCTTCCATTGTCCCCGACCAATTCGCCCGGCCGGGCCTGATCTGGCGGGAAAATACCGTTGCCCTCGATTTTAATTATCTGACGGCCTGGGAAACCGATTTCCTGCTAGCCGAAGCTGCCCTGAAAGGTTATTTGGCAGGGGAGGCACGCCCCCATTACGAAGCTGGTGTCCTTAAAGCCTTCGACTACTGGCAAACGCAGATTCCCGGCAACCACCTGAGTCGTAGTGCTGCAGCTTGGAACGAAGACCGTGGCCTGGAGCTGATCATTACCCAGAAATGGATCGCCTCCATCGGTAATGCCTACGAGGCCTGGGCGGAGTGGCGGCGTACCGGCTTTCCGGCCCTTAAGCCAGTAGCCGCCAGCCTTAACGGGGGGGTATTCCCCGTCCGTATGCCGTACCCCAACGACGAGCAGGCCCTCAACTTCGACAACTACCAGACGGCTGCGGCCGCTACGAACGATAACTCCATCAACGTCCCCGTTTGGTGGGACGTGGAATAATTATACGTAACGACAAGGAATGCCTCGTCTCTGTCAATCTATCAATCCATCGATAACATTACCATCCTTCAGTGGGTCTTAGTCATCGGCAGTAGCCTAGCGCTTTTTGCTGTGGCGCCGCTTGCGCGCACAACATCGGCCTTCTTTGGTGGTGCGAAGCAAGATCGTGCTCCGCGCCTGATTGCCCTGACTAGCAGCTTGGTGATTTCCTGGCTGTTTGCCAAATCCATCACTAATGCAGCCAATCTAGGCTTGGCCTTTGGTCTGGTGGGGGGCGTAGCCTACGCCGCTTATTATCTAAGCTTTACGGTGGCCGGATGGGTGATCTACCGCATGCGCACGGTGGGGGGATTCCGATCCATCCACCACTTTTTAGAGACTCGCTTTGGTAAAAAGGCAATGCTACTGTTCACACTTTTGATTTGCTTTAGGCTATTCAATGAGGTTTGGTCGAATACCATGGTGATCGGTAGCTATTTTGGTGCAGTTGGTGATCTGTCGTATTACGCTGCTATTCTGGTATTTACCTTGCTTACATTGGCGTATAGCTTGAAGGGAGGAATGTCGTCGAGTATTCTCACGGATGTGATTCAGATGGCCTTCTTTGGGGTACTGGTAGCGATTATCTTAGGGGCTATTCTACCCAAAGAAAATTATGAAATATCGCCCTTCCTTTCCTCCGGTGAGTGGACTTTGGCTGCTGGTGGCAACCTACTACTGGTCGCCATTTTACAGAGCTTCAGTTATCCCTTCCACGATCCGGTACTGACGGACCGGGGTTTTTTAAGTGATCCTAAAACGACCCTCAAGGCCTTTTTATGGGCGACTCCAATCGGATTCATCTGTATTGTGCTGTTCAGTATCGTTGGTATCTATGGTGCTTCACAGGGAGTAGCGGGGCAAGCTCCGGTAGAGGTAGCGAAACTGCTGGGCGGCCCTATGTTGCTCGTCATGAATTTCATCATGATCACTTCTGCGGCCAGTACCCTGGATTCTACTTTTACCAGCTTTTCTAAGCTAGCCGTAGTGGATTTGGGCGCCGGCGCGCAGGTGCCAAGTAAGTTGCATAGCCATGATTGGATAAGTGATTTTGCGGCCCCCTCTCTAGCGGAGCGGTCCGGAGAGGGCGGGGGGAGAGGTAAACTAACCGCCCGCCCGTTGGCCTACGGTCGACTAGCCATGATCTTTATCGTAATCCTCGGCACCATTCCCGTATTTCTCAACCCCGCTATTCTATCCGCTACTACAGTGTCCGGAGCAATGGTGGTCGGTTTAGCGCCGGTTTTTTGTTGCTGGAAGGTTGTTGCGCCTCCGCTGAGTTTTTGGCTTTCCGTCGGCTTCGGACTTATCTGTGGAATTGTCTATGCCACTGGAAACTGGCCCCCAAGCTGGGTGGTTTCCACGGGCAAATACGACCAACTTTTAGCGGTAACGCTGGTGGAGATGGTGGGGTGTTTTGGGCTTTACTGGCTAAGCATATTTCTTATTCCAACTGTTTTACTTCTTCCAGAAAATCGTCAAGACTTATGATCTCAACAGGAGGGAAATCAATGCTTTTGAGAATGCTAAAATGCCTGTCATTGGTGACTACGTACTTCACTTGGGCAGAGATAGCGCAGTCGACGAACTTATTATCATCTGGATCAGTCTTGATCAGTCCCCAATTAAAGAACACTTTAGTTTTAGAAACTGTAGGTAATTTAAGTATAGTCCTTAGCGCTCGATCCGCAATACTGGCAGTCATTCGCCGACTAAATACTTCATGGTGTTCTAGAAGTATTTCAGTTGTAACAGCAAGCTCTATTTTCTACTCTAATAATGCATCCCAGATAGGACGATGTCTCGATGCTCTACTGATCGTAACTAGAAGGGCATTAGTATCAATTACAACTTTCATTGAGGCTTATAGGGAGTACGGTCATGAGCGTTCTTCCATTCCTCCAATTTTTCTTCACCCCAACCCTTTTCTTCAAATAATTGATCGACTTCTTCATCTAGCTTTTTTGCAAAATGCCTTACCAAGACTCGCTTCAATTCTAGCAAGTCATCATCTTCCAAATGGTAAGGAAAGAGTTGAAGAATTTCTAACTGAACATTGGTCAATGGACCTGATGCAACGGCCATATCATGTCATTTTCCTACACAACGTACTAGCTGCGCGAAACGTTGCGAAAAATTACCGCCTATGACCTTTCGACCAAAAGAAAAGAGGCTCGGCGAACTCCGAGGCCCGTTTCTAATCTTCGGCGGCGCTTACTCCAACCTCGAGGCACTGACCGCGCTTAAGGCAGAAGCAGAGCGCCGAGGCATCCCACCCCAAAACGTGATTTGTACCGGCGATACCGCTGGCTACTGCGCGGACCCGGAAGCCTGCCTGGACTTACTCCAGGATTGGGGCGTGCATGCCATTGCTGGTAACGTAGAAACCAATCTGGTTAATGGAACGGATGATTGCGGCTGCGGCTTCGGCGATGGCTCCCGCTGCGATATGTTCGCCAAGCTTTGGTACGACTACGCCGCAAGGAACGTCAGCCACCGTAACCTGGCTTTCATGGCAGAGTTGCCAGATACTCTACGTTTTCAGTACGCTGGCCGTGAGGTAGTCGTGCTACACGGCTCACTGGAAAACCAATCCGCTTTTGTTTGGCCCAGCACCGCCGTTAACGTTAAAGAACGCAATTTCGAACTAGCGCAGGCCGAGGTCATCATCGGCGGCCACTGTGGTCTG
>JBCDGT010000587.1:0-3321 GCA_038750915.1 Bacteroidota bacterium | reverse complement strand
GTTTTACCCTTCTTTTCACCACGAAAAGTCCGGTTTACGCCCCAAAAATACGAAGATTAGTGCTTATGGTCACTGTGATCGTGACTGTGGTCACCGTCTCCGTGATCATGATCGTGGGCGTCCACCACGTCTTTGGCTGCGGCAATGGCTGTGGTCATGGCTGTTTCCACCTTCGCGATGTCAGCGGCTTCTTGTTGCACGTAGGTCATGATGGCGTCGTTACCCATGCTGGCGCGGAGTTCGTCGAGTGGCTTAAGGTTGCCCATCCATTCCATCATGCCGTCGTTGGCGTCTTCGAGTTGTTCGCTGATGGCAGTGAGGAGTTCCTTGCGGTCTTCTGCCAGCTTGTCCCCCTTAAGTTCTTCCATTACGGAGCGCTGGCTGGCGGTGATTTGGCCCATCAGGGGCATTACTCGGTCGTGGGCATCCATCATGGTTTCGTAGGCCTGTTCTTGGGCGGCGGCGGTGGCCTCCTCGGCGGCGATCTCCGCAGCGGAAGGACCATTGTTACAGGCGGTAAGGAAAAAGGCAAAGCAAAGCAAGCTGAGTATCCTTGTCATTTATTCGGTTGTTTTGGTTAATTGATATAACGCAACATCCAGGAGATGTTTGTCAGAACGGCGAGCATTTGACGCAGCGATTACGGTCGGCAAAGCTACCGATTCCCGCTGGCTTGCTTGCGCGAAGCGAACTTGCCTGGCACCTGCGGCCGCGCCCGTGGTCAATGAGAGAGTGAAGTTGTCCTTTTACCTTTCCACTATCGCCAAACGATGCGGTAGCTCAACACGGGTATTAAACCCAGCTGGAGGCGTTCATTGGGCCGGTCTAGGAAGGTGTCGTAGTATACACTGCCAACGTTAGTAATACCAGCGGCATTTTGCAGATCGACGGCCAGGGTCGTCGTGGTTTTGGCGCGGATCTTGGTTTTGTAGAGGCGGAGGTCGGGGCGAAAGTAGGTGCCGATGGAGCTATTGGAAACGGAAGCATAATCAGGAGAAGCGAAATAGCGGAGGATGCGTATTCCGTTCGTATTTCTTGGAGGGAGTATGCGCTGCCGGCGCTCTCCTGAGTGTATAATAATGGCTGCGTTAAGGCCTAGGGTTTTTGCTCGATTTTTACGGTCTTTGTCTGTCCATTCCCGGCCCAAAGTCCAGTTGATAGCGTAGGGAATATGGTATTTACTCAAGCCACCAAATACAGCGTCGGACCTCAACAAGGTCGCATTCCCCCTGTAGTACCAACCAATTGCTCTTCTCCCCCCAGCCACTTCTACCTCCATACCGTAGCGGTAAGAGCTATACATTGCTTGGAAACGCACATTCGGATCCCATTCCAAAAAATCGTTCATCCCTACGGCACCCCTATTGTCAGGTGAGGTAAATCTTCGCCCAAGTAGACCATATTCCTCTATTCGCTCCTGAGCAAATAGGGTGGCCGCGAAGTTTATCTTCCCGATCCGCCGACCATAGCGTAAACTGAATTGGGCGCCTACCGGAATAAATAAATCCCTACGTCCTAAACGTTCAGCGGTGATCAACTCGAAGCCTGGAGGCTGGGCGGATACCTCGAAGTTGGCCGTAAGCGTAGACCGACGCCTTTGGTATATCCAGCGTACGCGAGGTTCGATCACCCACTCGCCGATCCTTGGTCCATCAAAATAACTCCCCCGCGCTCCCACGATTAAAGTGTTCCTTCGACCGTATAACTGGTAGGCGATAAAGGGACTTGTGGCGACTAAGCGAGGATGTCCACCGATGCTCCTGGTGCTGGCAGTATCGATGAAGTCTGCTTGAGCGGCGAGGCGTTGCCTTAAAAACTCAACGCCAGCTTTTAATTCTGATTTGGCCGACAAAATTCGCTTGTAGACCAAATTGGCGCTAAGGCGCCGAAAATTGACCCCTTGGGTGGTGCTAGAGGTATTGATATCCTTATCGGTAAACGACTGATCACGATCTGATTGCATGCTTGAATATGCGATGCCCCCGGCAATAGAAGAAGCAGTAAATTCTTTTTTGAAAGAAGCTCCGGCAACCGCTAAATCACTTTCAAAATCAATATCAAAAAGCGCTTTCTGTTCTGTAATTTCCTGCTCCGTGGAATCTGGCCCGCGGAAGATATTGGAGCTGCTGCCGAGAATTGAAAAAACGCTTACTTCTCCGCTATCCCATTTGTGGTGGAGGTGGCCGTTAAAATCAGTAAACCGAATTTCCTCCCCGCCAAAATCGACGCCCATATCTGCCAACAGACCGGTGAAGCTGTAACGACCATTGATGAGGTAGCTCGTCTTACCTTCTTTTCCGATAGGGCCTTCGGTACTTAGGTCGAAGCCGATAAAGCCGGCCTGGACTTGATGGCGTGGCTTAGTCTTGTTACCGGGCCGCAGGCGGAGATCAAAGGTGCCACCAGTAGCGAAACCGTATTCGACGGGTAGTCCGCCAGCCAGGAAACCCGAATTGTCGAGCATCTGGGCGGAGATAGCGTTGACGCCGCCGCCGCTTAGCGTAGGAAAGTCGTAGAACGTACCAGCGTTGGCCGTGTGGTTGGGATTGACGATGGCGAGGCCGTTCAGTCGCCAGAGATTGGCGTTGGGCGTGTTGCCGCGTACGCTGAGGTGGTTGGCCTGGTCGTTGGTCTGTACTACTCCGGGCAGCAGCGCTACCAGTCGGGCGGGGTCGTAAAAGGTACCTGGCAAGCGGTATACCTCCTCGACCGTAAACCGCTGCGCCAGCGGGCTGACGGGCGTGTAAGTAGCGCGAACCTCCGCGCCGGGCAGGTCGTAGACACCACCAAAGCTCAGGGTGTCTTGTGCGAAAAGGGAAGCGGAAAAGGCAGCAAAAGCACCAATGAGTAATAGAAAAAAAGCGGGCTGTCGGCAGAGACAAGGGAGAGACAACAGCATGGTCTTAGGTCGTTTTGTGGGCGCGTCCGCAGGTGCACGACCTGCTCGCTGAGCGAAAAGCAAGGTGAGGGCTGAATAGCAGCACAAGGTACTGTTTTCCGGCGCAAGACGATGTGCCGCAACTTGTCTCCAAGCACGCCTCGTTGCTGCTACGAATGGAGTGAACGAATATTTTCCTAATCCTGCTTGGAAAAGTCTGTAGTAAAGATTTATCTTTGCGGTCCCTTAAATGAAGGGCGGTTAGCTCAGTTGGTTTAGAGCACCTCGTTTACACCGAGGGGGTCGGGGGTTCGAGTCCCTCACTGCCCACAACTTTTACAACAAATGTTGTGTAATTAAGCCCCAATCCTGTAGAAATAAGGGTTGGGGCTTTTCTTTTGCTCTTTTATTTTCAAACATTACGTGTTTTATTGCGCCTTATT
>JBCDGT010000586.1:0-3323 GCA_038750915.1 Bacteroidota bacterium | reverse complement strand
CCCGCTTTAAGGGGTACACCAACAAAATTAGCCGTCAAGCTATCCGCCTTTTGTGTGGTCGATCACATAAGAAAATGATATTAATCAGTGACAAAGCCACCAAAAAGTCACCTTCCTTTAGTGCAACGGCTAATACTTATTTTTCTGCTGCTTCCAGTTGGTTCGCTACGTTTTGCCAGCTTCCACCATTAATGACCTTTATCCCACCTGCTTCCAATTTTCTGGCGGCCATACCACTGCGATTACCGGAAGCACAACAGCTGATGACGGGAGACTTCATCTTCTTAATACTAACCAAATGTTGATCAATTTCTTGTAGGGGAATATTGATGCTGCCCTTCACGTGTCCCTGTTTAAATTCGGCAGGAGTCCGTACGTCAATTATGCTGCCGTTTTGCAGATCCGTGGGGCCCAGCTGTGTTCCAGTAAGACCAAGTAGCTTGCTGAGTAATCCGATCATGATAAAATCTAGTTAAAGTAATAAGAGTTTGTGGTCGCCATCAGTTACAGTGGCCACCCAAGCGTAAATAGCCCCACAAAGCTATTCGCTACCTAAACTAGAAATTGTGATCTAGCGCACAGAAGCTGTAGTTTAGTCTGTGTAGGAAGAGTCAATGGCCACCAATAGCTCTACTCTATTACGGCCAAGGGAGATCAGTCCCCTTTTCTCAAATAACTTCAGTAAGCGGGAAACTGCTTCCCTACTGACGTTTAAATCATCCGCGATGGTCTGGTGGGTAGTTGCGATGGTCTTATCCCCAAGGACGTTTGCCCGTTTATTAATGTAGGCGAAGAGGCGTTTGTCCAGCTGGTTGAAGGTAACCTCGTCAATGGTGGTCATTAATTCGCGCATCCGCTGATCGTAAGCGGTGAGGACAAAGTTTTTCCAGCTTTTATACCGCATCATCCATTCGTCTAGCACCTGCCGTGGCAAGGCCAAAATAGTCGTATCCTCTTCGGCAACGGCCCGAATCTCACTTCGCTTATCAGCCATACAACAGGAAAAGGTCATAGTACAAGACTCTCCTCGAGCCAGGTAATAGAGAAACAATTCTGATCCGTCTTCCGCTTGTCGACTTATCTTGATTGTACCCCTTAATATTAGGGGAAGGTTTCTTACGTAGTCGCCAAAATCCATAATCACTGCTCCCTGCTGGAAGTGCTGAACCCGACCTTGATCGGCAATCGCCGCTTGTAATGCAGGCTCCACGAACCCTGGAAAATATTGTCGAATTTCCGCACTGGAAAGTTGTTCCTCCATGTCGCTCGTTTTGGTAAAAGCAACGCCTCATTTATCCGCTAGGTTGCCACCTAGAATACGGATTCCAAAAAGAATCATATTCAGACAGTAACATCCTCACGGTCCGTATATAGCACCAATCCAGAGGTCATCCAATACTAAGCCAGGCTGGGTAGATCCACCATTCCAAAAGAAAACCACCACTTCATCAGCTCCTTCATCTGGCACTTTCGAGTCAATATGTACCTCCCGGCGCCAGTCGTGGTTTAGGACCCGGTGCATCCGAATCAACCGGCGCTTGACTTCCTTACCATCACGGCGGAAGGCAATGATCATCTGGGCCGAGTTGTCCCGGTTACCACGGGCCTGATCAATCTTGCAGTTGACGCTGGCCCTAATCCAGGTGCGGGGCGGAAGGTTGGTGGGAACGATAAAATCCGGGCTATTCTGTTCTCCGTTTTGGAGGCAGAGCGCGCCATTTCCAGTCACTGGAGTCAGGTCACAAGCAGCAGTATTCCGGTCTTCAAAGCCGTTGGTGTAAAGCGTGTCGGTCCGACTAGGGGTTACCGGGAAAAACTCCCGGGTATCGAGCGCAAGGCGATCATCGTGATCGATGCCAAAAGTGTAGAGGGTGCGCCAGAAGTAAGTTTCCGTCATTTGCTCCGTAAGGAAGAGCCCGCCCCGGTGTGCTTGGTGGGTAAACCAGAGGTTGTGCCAGGTAAAAAGCAATAGGGCAATACCCACCACTAACCGACCGGCTTTTTGCCAAAGCTTACTTTGCACCCGCGGCCGCGCCCAAAACACCCAGCCTAAGAATGCGGCCAATGGGAAGGAAAGAATGGTGTACTGTTGGACCATCGTACGCTGCCCTAAACTGCCTCCGTACCACCATACGCTCCAGGCAAAGGCTACGTAAATGAAGAGTACCGTATGCAGAAAAAGAGCCGGAAACAGGGCCATTTTCCGCAAGAAAAGTGGGATAAAACCGACGACGGCAAACACCATCAGGGGGGTATACACCAACCAGCCAGCTTTGTAGCTAAACAGTCCGTCGTGGATGTGTGCCTTGAACCAATCAAAGCCCTGGTCTTGGTAGCTGTACACTAGCCAGTCGCCACTTACGTACTTCCAGTAGAAGAGTTGAAGACTACCAATAGCCAGGGTAATGGCTGCCGCTACAAGTAGTTTCCCCGAGTGCCGAACAAGAAAGGCCAGGCGTTTTTGCAGGGCATTTTTTTGCCTAAGGTCCAGGCCCCACAACAGCGGAACGATGGCAATAATGATTTCCGTAGGTCGGGTCAGAGCCATTAATCCAATACAGGCACCAATAACCAAAGCCCGCGATAAGGTGGCGCGCACGTAGAAGCGATGCGTGGTTAGTAAAAGCAGGGCACTAAGGGTAAAGACGTTGTTATGCGTCATTGCGCCGTCGATGGCAGAGTAGTTGAGGTAGTTTGTGCCAAAAACGATTAACAGCAAGGTGAGGGCCACTACGCCTTCCTGGAAATAAAGCCGCAGTAAAGTCAGGAGCCAATACAGTCCGAGAAAACTGACCACTAGGCTCCCCAGGGATATCATTAGCTGATACGGATGGCTAAATCCGTCAGCTGGGTAAGCAGTAGACAGCTTAGCCCACAGGTGGGCTACGGCAAAAAAGGGACTGTACATCACCGCCTGGCCAATGCTGTACTTCATCACTTTATTGCCGCTTGCGTGGGTGAATACCTGATAGGGGTCCCCCGTCGGTCGGTAGGTGTCGATGATATCGTCTAGGAACTTTACTTCCTTTAAGTCTTGGTAGATAAAAGCTGCCGGCAAGTAGAGGTAATAGCCGCTGACGTCGTAACTGATCGTCGCTTCCGTACCGGACTGCTGCCACTTGGGGTAGTAAGCAAAATGCACCAGGGCGATGAAGCCGTAGCAAACCAAAAGAGCAAGGGAGGCGGCGCGCATGCAGCGAAGGTAATGGAGGGTAGCGGGTAAGAGGTAGTTAGGAGTACGCTAATGTGGTTATCTTGGCAAAAATCACCTTCATGTATCATTATCCTTTCTACGCCCTCATCTTTGTGGTCTTCACTGCTTG
>JBCDGT010000585.1:0-3336 GCA_038750915.1 Bacteroidota bacterium | reverse complement strand
GCTGAAAAGGAGTACTGTGGATTTCACCGGAGCCCCACATGGATCGATACCAAACTCAAGTGTGGCGCAGCCACAGCTTGGCTCCCTCCCCAGCCGGAGGCGGATTGGGTAGGGCGGGGGGAGAGGTTGCATTCACTCATTCTCTACTAATAACTCCACATATCCTGCTCCTTCGCCAGCGTTTCACGGTCGATCCGACGGCCATTAAGCAAGCGCTCCCGACCGTTCACGTGGATATCCTGCAGGCGCTGATTTTGAATGTTCGTTTCCTTAATGACAGCACCGTTAAAAAAACGACTCTCCAACAAGTCTTCCCAACTTCGATTAGCCGCATCGTTTCCTTCACTGAAGGCAATTTCCTTAGTCAGCACCTTCCGAGCCGCTGGATAGTATACCCAGAATGCAGCCTCCTCATACCGCAAATTACCGTCTTCACCGTACACATCCCGAATCGGAGCAATGCCCAGAATACGGACCTGCATGGTACTCGTCACTTTGTCAAAAAACCAGATTTC
The DNA here is from genome assembly GCA_038750915.1 of Bacteroidota bacterium. Lineage (GTDB taxonomy): Bacteria > Bacteroidota > Bacteroidia > Chitinophagales > Saprospiraceae > Neolewinella. Next base: position 2,821 of record JBCDGT010000585.1, on the reverse strand, counting down.
TTGGAGTCGGTAGCGGGTAAACTCACTAGGATTCAGATCGCGCTGAATCACCTTGGGCGTTGCCCGCTGCGTAACGGGATCAACGAACATTACGGTATCTTCTTGCCCCGCAATTGCTTTACGTTCTAGGGTGCTTAAAGGAGTTGAAAAGTCGTCCGTAATGGGGCTGTAGAGTTGAATTTTTCCGGCTTCTGCAGCCTCCATTAGGATCTGGATCAACGGGCGTTCCGGATAAGCAAAAGAAAGGTTGATCTTTTCTCGCACATCGATGACCCGCCACACCCGTTTTTGCCACATCACGTCAGCAGCCCTTAAGGGGGCATGTGGCAAGGCTGGAGCAATAGTAGCCTCCCGGTCGGAAACGATATCATTCACCGGAGTAGCGAAAGTCTGGGCGTAGAGCGACCCCACCGCCAGGCCGAAGGCCAGCAGCAAAACAAAGGATTTCATAATTCGTGATTTGTAGGAAAAACGGAATCCTCCAAAACGTATTTTACTGGGGTAAAACCATAACGTTTACGACATTAAATCCTTCACGCTACGTAAGGCCGCACGGCGACGTTAGACCTCAGACCTGCGCAGCAGGTATTCCGCCAGTACTTATGGGGAGCCAGGCAAAACTTTCTCCGTTACTAAACCGTTCCCCGATCTTCTAATTATCTTTGCGCCTTATTCTAAAAGGGCTTCCCTATCCATGAGCGACGTTATCCATCACGAATGCGGCTTGGCGATGATTCGCCTCCGCAAGCCGCTGACTTATTACCAAAAGAAATACGGAACACCGCTCCATGGCCTCAAGTGCCTGCAGTTGCTGATGCGTAAGATGCGTAACCGTGGCCAAGACGGTGCCGGTATGGCCACCATCAAATTGGACCATCCACCCGGTAAGAAGTTTATCAGCCGCAAACGCTCCAACGCCAGTAATTACTTGGATCATCTCTGGCAAGGGGTGTATAAACGCTTCGACGAATTGCCGGAGGAACGCCTCGCTGACGGAGAGTGGCTCAAAGCCAACCTCCCCTATACTGGCGAGTTGATGATGGGCCACCTACGGTACGGCACCCACGGTAGTAACGACATTGAGACCTGCCACCCTTTCCTCCGCCAGAGCAACTGGAAAACCCGCTGCCTAATCGTAGCCGGCAACTTTAACCTTACCAACGTAGATGAGCTCTTTGAAGAACTCGTTGAATTGGGTCAGTACCCGAAGGAAAAGTCGGATACCGTCACGGTCCTTGAAAAAATCGGCCACTTCCTCGATGATGAAGTTCAACGGATTCACCAGTGGCATAAACCCGATGGCCACACCAATATTGAGATCAACGACATCATTGCCGAAGAACTCGACGTGCAGCGCCTCCTTAAGCGCGCCAGCAAGAAATTCGATGGCGGTTATGTCATGGGCGGCATGATGGGCCACGGGGACGCTTTCGTGATGCGAGACCCCGCCGGCATCCGCCCGGCCTTCTATTTTGAGAATGAAGAGTTCGTCGGTATCGCTTCTGAACGCCCTGCGCTACAAACCGTCTTCGATATTCCTTTTGGAGATATCCAGGAAGTGAAGCCCGGCCATGCCCTCATCATTAAGAAAAACGGTAAGGTGAGCATGAAACGCTTCACCAAATCCCTTCCTCGCGCAGCCTGTTCCTTCGAACGCATCTACTTCAGTCGCGGTACCGACCGGGACATCTACCTCGAACGCAAAGAACTTGGTCGGCGACTCGCTCCGGCCGTAGCGAAGGCCATTGACTACGATTTCGATAACACCGTCTTCAGCTACATCCCCAACACCGCCGAAACGGCTTTTCAGGGCTTAGTAGAAGGCATGGAAACGGAGCTAACTGACTGGAAAAAGAAGGCCATTAAACGCAAGCAGAAGAAAGGCAAGAATGGTATTTCCAAAATCATGAATACCAAGGTCCGCAACGAAAAGATTGTAGTAAAAGACGGCAAGACCCGCACCTTCATCGCCGACACCTCCAGCCGGGACGATATGGTCAGCCACGTCTACGACGTCACCTACGGCATCGTCCGTAATGGTGTAGACACCCTCGTACTCCTCGACGACAGCATCGTCCGTGGCACCACCATGCGAGACTCCATTATTAAGATTGTCAGTCGTTTGAAACCAAAGCGCATCATCATCGTGTCTTCCGCTCCGCAAATCCGGTATCCGGATTGTTACGGTATCGATATGTCCCGTATGGGAGAGTTCGTTGCCTTTAAAGCTATGGAAGCCTTACTGGAACAAAAAGGAAAGGGCCAATTGATGGACAAAGCCTACAAAAAAGCAAAAGAGGAGCTAAAGAAGCCGAAAGAGGAAATGAAGAACGTAGTGCAGGAGCTCTACCACCAATTCACCTACGGGGAAGTCAGCGATAAAATCGCCGAGATCATCACCCCCAAAGGTACCAAGCCAAAGGTGGACGTGATCTACCAAACAATCAAAGACCTCCAACTTTCCTGCCCCAATAACAATGGAGACTGGTACTTCAGCGGCAACTACCCCACCCCAGGCGGTTTTCGTGTGGTCAATCAAGCTTTTGTGTACTATATGGAAGGAATTGACAAGCGGGCTTATTGAGCAGCATTTTTGCTCGTAGCAATTTGGCAGACCTCTCGTTGCGCAAGTCCTCGGTGGGACGTTGCTGTACGAGGTTCCGGGACATGCGAGCCCTTAAAATAGGCTCTCTTCACCCTAAAAGAAAAGTCGTTTCATAATTCTTTAGCCTTAGCTACTAATGCCTTCAACTCAGCGAGATGGCCATAGGTATCTTCTAGTTCAACTTCTTCTAACCAGTTGGCTACTTTTGCATAGGTT
>JBCDGT010000584.1:0-3347 GCA_038750915.1 Bacteroidota bacterium | reverse complement strand
CCTTGAGTATCTTCTATGATGGCGTCGATTCCGCCGGGACCATCGTAAGTGAAGCGCAGGTCGATGGAATCACCAGGACAGATATTAAAATCACCGAAAAGTCGGAGTTCGCCGGTCCTCCGGAAGCTGGTCGTTACGAAGACCAGCGAGTCACAGCCATCAGCCGCTTGGCCTGGCAACCGTGCTAGGCCGCTCGTATTCTCCGCCGTGAAGAAACGATCACCGTAGAAGATCGTATCCCCCACGCAAGCGTTATTAGAAAAAGCGCCAAAATTCTGGACGGGAATATCCATGCGGAGATAAACAATACTATCGCAGGCTCCGGGGCGGGGGTAAGCAACCGGCCCTTCCGGTCGGGCGGCGTTGAACGTATCCTGGGTTTCAGCAACGATAAAGTCCGTTCCTGGACAAAGAAACACCTCCACTGTATCAGGGATTTCGTTACTGGTTTGGAAGGTCAGGTCTACCTCGAAGCGAAGGCCACAAAGAGAACCATCATCCACCATAAAAGTATCCGAAGGATTCATTGGGGTAAATGACCTTCCGCCAATGTCAATCGGGTCCGTTTCGCAAGTGACATCGAAGCGCCGCACGGTATCGGGTCGCTCGAAAAACAAGGTGTAGAGCTGATCCGCAAAATCATTGCTGCAATTACCATCAGTAACGGATTGCAAACGCAGAATTACGCTATCAGTTGGAAAATCGGCAATTTGTAAACGTAAGGTGTCTACTGTGGTACTGAATTGTTGGAGACCTGGTAGGATACCACCACCGTTTTGCCCCTCAATCTCATAGACCAAGTCAAAGGGTGGCTGGCCAGTAAAGCTTAGCGGGACCATAAACTCACCATCAAAACAGAGCCGGTTATCCGCTGGAGCGGCACTGGTAACCATTGGGGTATTATCACGGGCGAATACGGTAAAGAAGGTATCAAGGCTACAGCCATTTTGGTCCGTAATCCGCACATCATACCTCCCAGGAGTATTCGGCATTACGGTGGCGGCATCCGGAAAACTGGGTTCCGCCCAGGTGAAGGTCGTTGGATCCATATTTCCTACTACCGCAACGGATATCGTGCCGGTGCCCGTGCAATCCACCGAGTCGATGGTCGCGATGGCCGCTAGGATACAGGGAGCTCCGGCAATCGTAAAGGAGCAGGTAGTAGTCGTACAATTGTTGGCGTCGGTCAGGGTACCGACGTAGTTACCTGCCGGAAGATCACTAACTAGTCGTAGCCCAGCGGGTAACCCCATGATCGTAGTATCTAGCGCTGAGGAGTTGAGGTTTAGGGTATAATCGGCGGTTCCATTGTCAAGCTCTACCATAACACTCCCACGCATATTGCCAGTTCCCCCAGTGGGGTTAGTACAACTCAAGGTTGGCTGCAGGCCATCGGCCAGGGACAGCTGAAAGGTATCGAGGCAGCCGCCGACGTCCGCTACTTCGATGGTGTAATCTCCCGCGGGCAAGTCACTTTGGCTATTCCCATCCGGTAAGACTCTACCCGTCGCTAGCTGGGGATAATCCAACCAACGATAGGTATAATTTCCTGACCCTCCGGTAGCCACCAGCTGGATGGTGCCCGTAGAATCGCCAATGCAACCGGGTGGAGTGAGCATCTGATTGGCCGCATCGAGGCTCAGGGTGGGCGCGGCCTCACCGATAATGGACAGGAAGGTCGTATCGGCAAAACATCCAATTACATCCGTGAGATAAACGTAATAATTCGGGCCAGTAGCCGCACCGGTTAAATCAAAGAAAGCAACGACCCGTCCGGTATCTTGGACGGTGGTCGTTGCTAACTCCATGTCAGTATTAGCATCGACAAGGTGTACCACAAAGGGAGGATTACCTCCCCTAAGGTACTCCACCTCAATGGAACCATTATCACTGCAGGCAGAGGAAATGCCAGTGGTAGTAGCGGAGTATTCCGGTTGCCCAGGGTTAACAACGACAAAGGGTCCGGCGGGAATGGGAGGACAGCCACTCTCGTCATTAATGGTAATAAAATATTCACCTGGAGGTAATGGCCCGGCATCTTGCATGCCGTTAAATATCTCCACATTGTTAGGGCCTGACCAAATAAAGGAAATATCACCGTTATTTCCAGCGCCAGTAATACTAACGATGATGTTATCCGAGCCACTACAGTCAACGGGAAACTGACGAACATTAGTGATGGTAAGGGGACAGGCCACCTGGACAATAGAAAATATGCACCTTGACACCGCTCCATCTGCCCCGGTAACGGTGACGGAGTAATCTCCAATGGCTAAATCGCGAAAAATGATCTCTCCATTGGGCTCGTTCGGAAAGTCAGTTGTCATCATGGCAGCATCAGTAAGCTGTACCAAGAAAGGTGGTACGCCGCCTTCGATCACAGTTCTAGCGGAGCCAAGTACCACGCCACCATCACTATTATTGCGGACAGAACAAGTGAGGGTGATAGGAATAACCTCGGCTACTTCAACCGTACAAGTATCGCTGACACAACCATCCGCGTCCGTAACGACAAAATCATAGGTGCCAGCACCCAATCCGTTGATCAGCCCCACGGCTCCGCTAACGATTCTTCCACCTGCGGCCGCGCCCGAATAAGTTACCTGATACGGACGTCTCCCTTCAGCCATTTCCAGTCGGACAACACCATTCAGCGCTCCCGGAGCAGAGACCGCTCTTTCCAGGCTACAAATCATTTGTGGTCGTAGCCCATCGACAATGGAGAAGGTTTGTGAAGTTTCACAACCAATGGCGTCGGTAACGGTAACGGCGTAGTTTCCAGGGGCCAAATCCTCTATCGTATCCCGGGCGGGTAAGGTATCGCCGGCCCAACGGTACGTCAATGGCCCGGCCATACTAGCAGCATTGAGGATAATGGAACCGTCCAAGTTTCCGGGGCAGGATGTCGAGGCGACAAAAGGGCCCAAGTTTGGTGAGGCTACTATTTCCAGTTCCACGGGCACTAGGACAGCTGCACAAGCACCAAGGCCGGCTCGGGCAAAAATCGTAATGGGAATACTCTCGAAGGCTGTTGGCTCCGGAACCATATTAGTGCCAGCTGCGTCGGTATAATAGGTTATCGGTTGGCCACCGCCAATTTCTCCGTCCAACTGCCGTAGGTTAAAAAGGCCCAATCCACTGCCATCAAGTTGGCAGCCTAGGGCTGGTCCTGCCGGCAGCATAGTCACTGCGATGGTATTTTGATAAACGATGACGAGGGGGCTAACCACTACGCAAAGGTTTTCTGCGTAAATGATCCTGGCCCAGATGGTATCACGTGCTACCCCCGTCGGAGTGTAAACGGTGATCTGATCATTATTTTGCTCCGCAGTTGTGGGGCTAGTATG
>JBCDGT010000583.1:0-3359 GCA_038750915.1 Bacteroidota bacterium | reverse complement strand
TTTCCTCGATCCTGAATACCTGAACAGTACGGGCTTTTGGTCCTTTTTTCTCGTTGGGGGTGCCTTCGGTTTTTTTGCCATGAGCTGGAACCTCAGTACTTATCTTTTACTAGGTGGCTACTTCAGTTTTTTGGCCAGCTTATCCCGTCCCTTTTTTAAGTTTTGCATTAACAATGCGCTGCTCCCGCTTTCGGTGTTTTTCTTCTACTGTGGTTTGGTGGTGCGCTTCTACCGGCTGGAAACCGAATGGTGGTACGTGGGGCAAAGTTTGAGTGGCCTGATTCTCGGGCTAGTGGTTAGTCTTTTCATTTATGCCATTTATTTCAACCTCACCAATCGAGACATCAGCTACTATATTCCCAAGCATCGCGAACGACCACCCAATATGGGTCCCGGGCAGACAGGAAGGAGGAATACCCCTGGCAAGATCAGCCAACGCGTGCAGCCGCTGGCACCGCGTTTAGTCAGCCATCTCAATAATCCGTACGGCGTTGAGAACTACTTGAACCTCAAGCTACAGACCCGCATCGTCCGCTCCGTTGCCCACTACGACACGTCGATGCTCCAGAGTATTTTCCGGCAAAACCATACGAATGCGATTCTGATTCAATTCATCGCCATTGCGTCTCTGGCCGTACTCGGTTTTTTGATCGACCAGCCCCTCTTTCAAATTCCCGCTGGTGCCAGTTTTCTTATTATGCTCAGCCTGCTCGTGGCCATTATCGGAGCAGTCAGCTACTGGTTTTCGGAGTGGCGACTGGCGTTGCTGGTACTACTTTTGGGGGCCATTAACCTACTAACGAGTGGCCCCTGGGTCAAGCTAGGCAACCAAGCCTACGGCCTGGATTATCAAACCCAGGCGTCCTATTCCGAAGACCGCCTCGAAAGCTTGTACGGCAGTAAGCAACTTACTGATGATTTGGCCAATACCGTAGCCATTCTCGAAAACTGGAAAGCCCGTCAGCCAGAAGAAAAGCCGCCCTTTGTAATCGTTTGTGCCAGCGGCGGCGGCCTGACGGCCGCCCTCTGGGCCACCCACGTCGCCCAGTCGATCGACCAGTGCAGTAACCGGGAGTTTCTCCGCCGCACCGCCCTAATGACGGGGGCCTCGGGTGGTATGCTCGGCCTCGGCTACTTACGGGAAGCCTACCTCAATGATCCTAATTTTGCGGAGAATGCGACCATCCGGCTAGATCGCATCAGTAGAGACATGCTCAATCCAGTCGCCTTCTCCATTGTCAGTAATGACCTTTTCCTGCCACTAACCCAAATTGAAGTTGGGGGCAAAAAGTACCGCCGCGACCGCGCCTACGGCTTCGAACGAGAATTGGGACTGAACACTAATTTCGTCTTACACAAGCCACTGTGGAGCTACCGGGAAGCAGAGCAACAGGCCCTCATCCCACTACTATTTATCACCCCTAGTATTGTTGATGATGGCCGCCGACTCGTAATTTCTCCCCAGGGCGTTTCCTACATGACCGCTCCTCCGGCCGCCATGCGCGGTAAACTGCCCCTCCTCCCGGACATGGTAGATTTTCGCTGGCTGCTCCAAGAACAAGACGCCGATAGCCTCCGCTTTAGTACTGCCTTGCGGATGAACGCCACTTACCCTTACGTACTCCCCCTAGTGCGCCTACCAACCTCTCCAACCATCCGGGTAATGGATGCCGGGTACCGTGATAATTACGGCATTGCCTCCGCCGTTCGCTTCGTTTCCGTTTTCGAGGGCTGGATCAAAGCAAATACCTCCGGCGTCCACATCGTCCAGATCAGCGCCTTCCGCGAATCCGAAGAAGATAAGCAGCGCATGGATCGCCGGGGCGTGGTGGAAAGCCTCTTCAGCCCCGTAGGCGTAGCCGGTAATATTTTGGGAGTCCAAATCCTTGATCAAGAAGGCTTACTGGGCCAGCTTGCCAATCAGTTGGGGTCAGACTTTTTCCACCTTCACCGCTTCAATTACCAGCCCCACCAGGATGACCCGCTGCAAACCTCCGTCTCCCTTCACCTGACGGACCAGGAACGTCGGCAGGTACTGCAGGCGTTGGACGGTAAGGATATTCAGCGGAGGATTGATCAGTTGCTGCAGGTGTTGCGGTAGTGGGTTGGTGGGTCGGTCTTATTTTCTCATCGGAAGCATCTTACGGCCTGGCGTAGCCGGACGAAAGTTCTTCCGATGTGTACAATCCGAAACTGTATATGTACTCAGGACCTCGGTGCGTTAATTTCAGCTTGGAGCGGAGCGAAAAGCAAAATTGACCTCCGAGCTTCCAGCTTTACAACCGTACTTTCCCGTAACGAACGCCCTTGTCGTAACGGACGATAAAAGCTGTATCGAAACCACTGGTTTGTACTTGTCGAAGGGTGGTCTTGGCCTCGGCGGGGTCCGTGAAGTACCCGACGGTCACCCGAACTAGATCCGTTCTGCCGGGGATGGCTTCTGAGCGCAGATCGCCAATGGAGCGGACGGCTTCGTACCTACCATCAGTTGGGACAAAACGGCTGGTCGCACTAATTTGAATCCGGAAAGCTTCTGCGGGCGCGGCCGCTGGTGCCGTGGGCGGATTAGGAGCCGTGGAGGGGGGAGGAGTGGACTCAGGGGTTGGGACGGACGAAAAGCCTGGCCCTTGTCCAGCTCCCTGCACCGGCGGCCGCGCGCCTTGATTTTGATTGTTGTTAGCCGACTGCCGACGTAAAAACACCGGCTGGCCGTAAAGAGCAGAGCCGGAAGTATTCGTTTCTACCTGGTATTCAGCTCCTTGATACCCCTCGCGACGAATGGATACCCGATACTTGTTGCCTGGTGTTAAATCAAAGGTATATACCCCCGTTGGGAAGCTGCGACGGCCAATTTCGGTAGCGCGTCCTTCGGGGCTTATTGCTACCAGAGCAACCTCGGCACCACCAAGTTCACTGCCCGTTGTATTATCGTATACTGTGGCCTTCAGTTTGGCCCGGCCGGCCCTAAAGTTGAGGGCGAAAATATCTGTTTCGGTCGTTTTGATCTTGTCATTTCCAAAGGTACGGTTGCTGGTAATGTAGCCGGTTCCGGTGCCAGGAACGATGGAGAGTCCGTAATCATCTGCGGCCGAGTTTACCGGCTGCCCGAGGTTTTTAGGTGCTTGGTAACTACCAAAACTGCCTTCAGCGCGAAATACATCCTGCCCGCCGAATCCGGGGTGGCCGTTACTGGAGAAGTAGAGTACCCCCTTTTCGGTGTCGTAGGTGGGGGTTATTTCGTCGCTGACCGTATTAATCGTTGATCCCAAATTGGTAGGCTGGCCGAAGGAAAAAGGATTGGCCGGGTCTATTTGGGTACTTACGTAGAGATCCATGCCCCCGCCCCCGCCGGGCCGGTC
>JBCDGT010000582.1:0-3364 GCA_038750915.1 Bacteroidota bacterium | reverse complement strand
GCGCGCTTCGTGCAGGGCTCGGGCCGGGGAAAACTGGTCGGAACGACCTCAGGAGCCGCTGCCGGTACCACCTTTGGCGGGAATAGCAAAACGCGCAAGCCGGTCTACCTCGGACCCAATGATGCCCTAGAGCTCCGAGTCAATACCATCGGGCTGACCCTTCCCTTCCCAATTGCCGGCAATGTAAGCCCGGACGTCAACGTCCCAATAACCGAACAGGGGCTGAAAACGGGTAAAGACGAACAACTGGAAGCCGCCCTGCGGGTAGTAGCAGAAGTCATGCCCTAAACAAGCCTCTCCTCTAGGCGTTCTCGCTGGGTTACTTTTTCCTAGATGCTCGTTCTGCTTGCCACTGCTCTGATCTCCCTGCTGTCTCCCTGTCTGCCGGAGGATTGCTCCAACGGCACGGACGATGACGGTGATGGATTCATCGACCTAAACGACCCAGATTGCACCTGCCACCCTGAGGCCGAGGCCTTCGGCCCCGAGCTGATTATTAATGGCGGTTTCGAGGAATTATCGGACGCTCCGGAGTGTCAAGGCTGCGTGTCTCTGTTCGATAGTGACGGTTGCCCCCTAGGCTGGGAGCAGGAGTCGGTCAATTTGCACATGCCCTGCTTTACTACCGCCAATCCTAGTCAAAACATCGGCTACATTAGGGCTACCGACAATTACCAAGGCGTAGGCGGTTTTGGTATTGACGCCAATAATGAAAGGCAACAAGAAGAATTCCTTCAGACTACGCTTTCCTCCCCACTAATTGTCGGTCGAACTTACCTTTTCAGTGGGAATTTTGAAATGCCTTCTACCACCATCCCAGGAATCAATCTAGCTAGCACCCACCGCATAGTCTTACTTGGAAGTAGCCAAAGTGATGAACCCGTAGACCAAGTAGGACGTGGGTGCTACGAAGAAAGGCCGGGGTGGGAAGTGCTTGGCTTTATCGATGTTATTAACCGGCCAAGAGATAACTTCGGCAACTACCAAATCAGCTTCGTTGCCCCCGGGCCGATCGATCAATTCGTCGTTACGTCTGCTTGCTGCCAAATTGAGTCACCTGACGATGAGCGCCTGACTTATTACGGGGTTGACAATCTAAGTCTTGTAGCGGCGGAGCCGCTTCCCTTAATCAGTGGCCTGCAAATTTCAGCGGCAGATTGCAATGCCCCCCTTTCCATTTGTGCGCAAACTATCACCGCAGCCACCTACCAATGGTACCGGGAAGGAGTAGCCGTTGTGGGGGCCACCAGTTCCTGCCTTACGCTGCCCGAAGGTGCGCCCGATGGCACCACCTTCCAAGTCTGGATGCAAACCCCGGATAACTGCGTCATTCTCGACACTACCCTCAGTCGGGGGTGCACCATCACTGCGGAAATATGTAATAACGGCATTGATGATGACGGTGATGGATTGATCGACTTCAATGATGCCGACTGTACTTGTAGCACTCCTCCCCGCTCTTTAGCTATAGTAGAGGGGTATTGCCCGACCGCCATCAGCCTATCCGTTGTACCCAGAGACAGTGAAGTTGTCCAATGGTACTACAACGGAATTCCGCTTACAAGTGCTGTGGGAAGTGCGCTTCAACTCACTGAAGCCGCTGATTTAACGGGGCAGTATTTTGCTGTCATTACCGATCCCATTTCTGGAAACTGCCATCGGAGCGTGGTCTTTCAGCCAACTCCTCCGACGGCACTCTCTTTCACCTCGATAATCAGCCCCCCCAACTGTTTTAATGGTAGTGACGGCAGCATTACGACATCCCTCTCTTCCGCTGATACTAGTGAATATACTTTCAATTGGCGCACAGAAGCGGGGGAAACTATTAGTCAGCTTCCCAACGCCAATAGTCTATCAGCTGGCAACTACCAACTAGTGCTTACCAATCAGGATGGCTGCTCCGGTACTTTCAACTTTGATCTTCCGAACCAGCCACCTTCCTCCGTGATCTTGCGTATCGAATATGATTCTTGCGGCCAGGACGACAATGGTGGCATCCTAAACTTGAACGTATTAAACCTACAACCTCCGTTTTTGCATGCTTACGCCAACGCTTGGGGAGGAGATACCCTAACGAACAGCAGTAACCGCTTTTTCTTACCTGATGGGGAATACTATGGTTTTACCATTAACGCCAACAATTGCCGGGTAGACTGGGGTCCAGTCAGCGTTATTCGTCCCGCTGGGGCATCCTTGCAAATTTCGGCTTCCACGCAAGTAGTCTCACTTGGCGCCTCGATTGATTTATCAGCTGCCACAAGCGCTGATTTCCTAGGGTGGGCACCAACAGAACTTCTGAACTGTGCTATTTGTCCAAACGCTACAGCAACTCCAACTTCCAGTGCCTGGATAACCGCTACGGCCAGGGATCCATCTACTGATTGCATTTTAATCGACAGCCTGTTTATCGTCGTAGATAGACGGGAACGATTATTTATCCCCAACGCCTTTTCCCCAAATTTCGATGGGGTGAACGACCAATGGCTCATTTATAGCGAAGAGAGCCTGAGTAGTATGGGTTTACTTCAAATATACGATCGCTGGGGTGCTGTCGTATATCAGGGCGAAGGGGCAATCGGTTGGGATGGCCGAAGTGGAAATGACCAGGAATTAGCTATGGGGGTATATGTATTTACCTTACCAATAGAATTTCTTGATGGTCGTAGGAGAGTGCTTAGCGGGGAGATACTCCTAATCAGGTAAGTGAAGTAAATTATGGTAATTACAACTCTTCCATAGCGCGTTCCAACATCCGATCTACACCATTAGCTATTTCTTCCGGCGTATTTCTAATGACGACATCGGGAGGAAGTCCAATGCCTTCCCAACTACGCCCTCTTCCATCAAAGACTTCTGCTACAGGAATTCGGTACGCCCAACGGTTGGGCAATTCGCGGTCTACGGTATCCGAAAAAGCTCCGGTAGTCGTATCACCTACGTGGACAAGTTGGGGTAATTCTAATAAGGCCAGGGAAAAGGTTTCTCCGGCGCTGATGCAGTAGCGATCCGTCAGTAAAACCAGGGGTTTATCGTATAGCTCTACGTCGGTATTCGTAATCCGCCACTCCCGCATTTCTTCAAAATCATCAGGACCAGGGCCAATTTTATAGCGCGTCAACATGTACAGTGGCTCCTCGTCGGTAAAGTAGCTGGCCAGGAGGCGTCCGGCTTCATCTTCGCCGCCATCATTGTCTCTAAGATCAATTACGAGCCCGCGGGTATCGCGCAAGTCTGCAATCATTCCATCCATAACTTGACGGGCAAAGGCAAGGTCCATTTCTGGTATTTCGCCCCAATACATGTATCCGATGTTATCGGGCAAAATACCGTGGATGTAGGTATTCTCGATATTATTGAATTCTGT
>JBCDGT010000581.1:0-3367 GCA_038750915.1 Bacteroidota bacterium | reverse complement strand
GGAGCGCCTTGGCGCCGGGCTGAACGTAGGTGATGCTTTTACAAGTTTGGATGGTCTCCTGCCCGTGAGTGATCGGTATGAGCTGGGATACTTCTTTAGCCTGTCTTATAAGTTGTTTGGGGGGTAGATTTTGGTCTATTGGTATTTTGGTCTATTGGTATTTTGGTCATTCAGCATTCATAACTTGTTGTTAAATAAGGGAGTAGCACACGATTACCACCCCACGGTTGTTACTTTAGGTACATGAAATACCTAATTACTCTTTCCCTACTACTTACTCTCAACTGCTCATTCTTACTCGCCCAAGAGTTGACTGATAAGGAGGCCCTGTTCTTCGCCGAAGAATTCTTACGTAATGATATTTTGACCCAAGCCGGCTATGATGACTTGGTGGACGATATAACCAGCAAAAAACTACAGCGACAATGGGCAGGGAAAGAGCGGCCTGTTATTCCCTCTAGAGAACCCAAGCCACCAAAGGTTTCTAATCTCCTTGCGTATTTGTCCCTTACTTATAGCCGCGAGTATGCTTACCGAACGGCACGGGAAGAGAGTCAGTCACTCGCCCGGAATTTCTTCGGGACGCCCGTACCTATGCAGCTTAGCCAGGAACAAACGGAGGCCTTGGCCCAACACTTCCAGGAGAAATTAGGTGAGCATCCTGGGGTAAGCATCGAAAAGGATCTAGGTAACGAAATATTTACTGCTTCGTACATCCCTCCTCACTTCATGTCTTTCGCCATCAGGGCCGGACAAGGCACCAGCAGAAGTCGCTACGCAGTAGGAACTTACCAGAGCTTAGTTCCGGATACGCGAAGTGTATTGGGAGGAGACTTAAGCAGCTTGCTCAACCAACTCGAAACCCTCGGTTTAATCCTACCCGAAGACCGCAAGACCATTCCGACGCGCCCTACCCCACCCGACCAGAAATCACGTATAATACGTGACGGGGTTGCCCTACGTAAGCTCGCTACAGCCGTAAATAACCGAGAAATGAAAGCACAATACTTTGTGCAGTCGCACGCTTACTTACGGAACGTATTCGAGTTAAAACTACTGAGTCGGCAAAGTTATGACGAGCTATCCGTGGATTCTACCTTTCTCACGGGCATCAACCGTTTTCCAGCCATCCGGCAATTTCAACAGGCCACCCATGTTTTTGACTGGCTACCAAATCAGTCGGTAGCAGCCCACCTACAGGCTTTGCAAGAAGCAGCCATAAAGCTTGACCCTATTTTCGATGAAATCGACCTGACACACGAGTTGACCGCCAATAATAGCCCTGCGACTCGCCCTTACCAGGATGGCCACGACTTAAGCCTAACCTTAAAATATTCCGGTAAGAAATATATCCATACTCTCCGCTTGGCTCAGCCCATGACGGGCAATACCCCTCCCCTCCTACTCAACGAGGATTTGCTTAAAGTTTTCAACGACTTTCTTGCTGCAGAAAAAATCGAGCGTAGACTCTACGCCGTAAGTCAGTTGGGCATTAATAGCCTTAGGGAAAAGAAAGTAACCTTGCTTCTACTCAATGAAGCGGAAGCTAAGGCAGTAGTCGGTACATCTATAGAAGAAGTGTATGCCGGCTTCCGACGATTTAACTATCCCAAAACCAGGAGTAGAGATTAATTACTCTTTCCTGCTTCCTCCTCCGGCGAAAACCGATCCAACACAAAAACAATCGCCAACCCCGCCAGGAAAGCTAAAATAACCAGGGGAACGAAGGTTTCTCCTCCTAAATAATTAGCCGGCAGCACCGTTTCCTCTAGTAGCGGAACACTTTCTCCTTTGCTGTTAATCCGGGTAGTGAGGGCGTTCCGCCAAGGCCAAAGTTTATTGAGGGAACCGAGCATAAAACCGGTCAAAAGGGCGAGGGTCTGGTTGGGGAACGTCTTAAAGGTGTAGGTAAGTACCCGGCTAAATACCGCTAAGCCTACCAAACAGCCAAGGGCGAAAATGACTACAATGGTGAAGGCGCCATCCGTCCCATCGGCCATCCCGCGTACCGCGGAAAAAACCACGGTGTACATCCCTAGTAACAACAGAATGAAGGAGCCAGAAATACCTGGCAATATGAGCGCTGAGATGGCAATCGCCCCAGCCAGAAAAACAAAAAGTGGGTTATCACTTCCCATCATAGGGTTGATGGTGGTGAGAAAATACGCCACTACCGCACCGATGAGCAGTAACCCCACCGTAACGACGTTCCAGCGTTCGATTTGCTTCCCTACGTAGATAGCGGAACTGATAATGAGACCGAAGAAAAAGGCCCATACCACCGGTGGGTACATGTCTAGTAATTCGGTAATACTGAATACTGCAACACCTAAGCCAACAACCATCCCTAAGCCTAATTGGAGCAGGAAAGCACCATCTGCCGCTTTCCAAGCGGGCATCGCACCTTCCTTTCGCAAGGTCTTAATGACCTGGGGCCCTAGAATACCACCAATGGCCGCTAACAGTCGCTCATATATACCGGTAATGAAGGCAATCGTACCACCGCTTACGCCAGGAATGGCTTCTGCGATGCCCATAGCCATGCCTTTAAGAATAAGGGAAAAATTCATGGTCTCTATTTATGCCTAGGAGCAATTAATCACCAATTACTAACTACCAATAATTCACCTACTGTTTCACTGCAGCATACATGGCCTCGATTTCCGGCAGGCCGAAAGTACCGTCGAAGCCGTTTTGGAAAACGTACTCCTTGTCGCCTTGATAGATAATGTACCGGAATCCGTAGATGGCCGTGGTGTCGATTCGGTTCTGGAAGATAAATCCATTCGGTTCTTCACTGACAATGCTTTCGAAGTAGCGATTGTCTCGCACCAATTCGAGTTGCTCTGCTTTGAGGCGTGTCATATCGTTCGTAACCGCCTGGCTACCCAACACTTGTACGGAGTAATCCTCTTCGGTGCTTTTTATCGTCACATCTTGGATGACACCGGAAAGGCTACTCGATTTCACCTCGGCACTATCGGGCGCCTGAATCGTAATCGGAACATTGTACGGGGTAAGATCCAAAGAAGCCCATTTTTCAGCAGGCTCGCTGGCGCAGGAAGTAATACAAATTGCAAGTAGGATAAAGAGCAAATGCCGCATGTTACCTTGGTTTCGTTCGGGGCCGCAAACTTAGTCAATAAGTTGCTCATATCACCGCTTTAGGTTGTAACCAGCACTACTTGCATTTACTAGACCACAAGACCACAAGGCCAAATAGGGCGCGGCCGCAGGTGCAAAGTGGGGTTATCTGGCAGTAAATCCAACTAAGTTTGTAAATTTGTATTTTCCAACAATTACCGGCATGATTCAACGTCTTCACATCCGCAACTATGCAATTATCGAGGAATTACAACTCGAATTT
>JBCDGT010000580.1:0-3368 GCA_038750915.1 Bacteroidota bacterium | reverse complement strand
GCCCTGAAGAAATACAGGGTGGAGACCTGAGGTGCTTTTATCATCCTGATATAGGGTTTTCAACCTTTAACAAAGGGAGAGACTTTGACTTCGATTTTTCCTGCGATGGCCCAGTCATAGCAAGTGTAGCTAAAGATATATTAGTAGAAGAGCGGCTAGCAATTCCAAGCTTCATAACTGGGCAGTCTCTAAGCTTCGAATGTTTGGATTGCTTCAATAAAACCTACGTAGTATTTAGCATCACTGGTCAAATGGTGACGAAGGGTAGCTTGATGCCGGGATTAAATACCATCCGTTTTAGAAATTTACAGAAAGGGCTTTATCTTTTACAGATTGATGGTGGGTTACCTTATAAGTTTGTGGGTGGGGAATAGCTAATCTAGCTCTGCCTGTAATGCTATTATCTCCTAAATTTTCTTGTTTTAATACAAGCCTGGCTTAAAAACCATATATCACTTTACTACGCCATTAGGGTTCGTGGTAGTTTTTTCTTTTAGATTTTCAATTCGGGCGGCGAACCATTACCCAAGGCAATACCCAATCATTGATTAAGGCCTTAAATTGAATTACCTTTTCTGATTAGGTCCTTGGCTACCTCTAGTCACCAAAAGGAGCACCCCGACCATCCAACTCCTCCATTACCGTCACCAAATATGGATCAACCTCTGCGGCTAGCCTTTGCTGAAAGTCTGCAGCGGACATTTTGGCTTTCCAGCTATCGTCGTACTTGATGAGGAAGTTGTTGAGCGGCTGTAGCACTGCTACTCCTAGGGAGTCAGTAATGAGTTGTGCGGCTTTGGTAAATTTCATTTGGTAGTGGCCGTAATTGGCGGGGCCCATATCGTAGTAATAGGTGTCAAAATCCGCTAAGCTGTGGTAGGCAAGATCCGGGGCGGGGTAGGCGAGACTAAAATCAACTAGAGCGGTAAGGTACTTAAGTTTAGTGGGTTTCATGTTTTTGTAAAAGGCGTAAAGCCCAATGTTGGCGTGGACCTCTTCGAGCCATCGCGCCATGGAATAGCCTTCCTTATTCTCTGGATCTTGAAAGCTGTGGGTAAGTTCGTGAACGGAGAGTTTGTCGAAAAACAGCTTCATGTCTAGCTCTCCATTTTCATCGGCATAGGTTTGATAAAGGCCTTTGGTTAGTTCAGGAGGGAGGCTTGTGAGCATTTCGCCGTAGCCGGTGGCCATACTATTTTGACCGGCACCGACAATTAGGTTGCCGCGGTAGTACTCTGGCATACCAGGGACGGGTGAATAGGCGTTTGTCGCCCAGTCATCTTCTGAAATTACGAGAAGATGGAAATCATCCTTTGGGCCCATGATGCCCGCTAAAAAGCCGTAAGCTTCCTTCAATAAGGTGGCCTGTTGCATGGCTGCTAGCTCGTGCTCATCACTGTATAACACTCGAAACGGGGCATCCACTTCTAGTTGGCGGAGACCAGCATGTTTAGGGTCTTTGCCTTCCCCATCTTGAATGGAATTTCCACAGGAGATGAGTAGGGCAGTGATGGTAAATAGAATTATTGCTCTCATGGGAAAGATATTGCAGGTAGTGATCTTTAATGATGAAAATTAAAGCTTCGTTACTAGGCTTTAAGATATGTTGTTTGAACAGGTTTATTGGCTGCTGGATATGACAGTATTGTATTCTGCTAATTGGCTTGGCTTACTGAAGTCTCCACCAGCTATCTATTTCCTTATCGCTTGCTGGGCGTATTTCTGGACTAACTAGTACTCATTTCTGGGCTTGCTTTAACTAAACAATCCCCAAATTCACCCTACTTTTAGTCCATCGACTTAAACGGGCCCGCTTTTTGGTCCCACTCACTGAACTTGCTCAACAATCAACCAATGAAAAACTTCGACCGCTTTCGTTTCTCGCTACTTGCACTCCTAGTAGCATTTTCCTTCACTTCGCTTAGGGCCCAGTGTACGGTGCCGGAACAAGCCATTGAGGTGGCCTTTGCTGGATTGATTCTGGATCCCGTACTGGACGTAGGAGAAACCCGAACCTTCTGTGTACGGGCTATTCTTTTACCGTCTTTTAATCTCGATGGAACCGTAGAATTGTCTACCAACGTGGATCCATACCCCTATTCCGTGAAAGTCATCGATGCGGTAAACACCCAAGAGCTGACTGATTTTGGGGATGCAGCAACCATCGTCGGTGGGGAACTATACCAAATAGAGATCACGGGGGAATCTCCAGGTATTGCGGCTTTCGATTTAATCCAAACGGGGGAGCCAGATCCTACCTTGCAGGTAAATCTTACGGTAGAAGCCAACATGCCCGTCACCTGGTCGCGGCCGCGGGCCGCGCGGCCAACCGGCAAGGTGGTAGAACTCGATTGGGCGGTGCAGGATCAGGTAGACGTAGCAGGATACGCGCTTGAACGCAGCCAAGGGACCAACTGGGAGGCCGTAAACGAAATTACGGTCATCGAAAATGACTTTGAAATCGAGTACCACACTAGCGATATCCTCCAGCCTGAAACAACTTACTACCGCATCCGGCAGTGGGATTTCGACGGATCGGAAAGCTTCAGCAACATCGTTCAGGTAGCCGGCGGAACGGCGGTGGAAGCGCTTTCCGTATTCCCTAACCCAGCTAATCATGAGCTACGGTACACCGCTAAGGAAGAGATCAAAAGCCTTCGTATATATAACCGCTGGGGACAAATGATGCGCGAGGTGCTGACCAACGGAACTTCCGGTAGCCTAATGATCAACGATCTTGCTCCTGGCGTCTACATCATGGTGACGGATAAAGGGGTGACGCGGCAGTTTTTGGTCTTTTAGGATGATCGCCATTTTGGGATCTAGTTGTACTGACAACTCAATTTGGGTGCATTTCGGCAAGCTCGATGACCGGCTTGGTTACTGTCATCCCGTCGCACAACGTGCGACGGGATGTACTTTTAGATTAGGTCGCTGAGCTTGTGGTCCTTGAGCTTGTCGAAAGGTCGAATCGCCAAGATCGATTGTCAATACAACTAGGAACTAGTTTTTCCCAGTTCCCAGTTCCCAGTTCCCAGTTCCCTAGCTCCTAGCTCCCACCGCCTCCAACAAAATCCCCTCCTTCATCGCCCAGTCACTGACGGTAATCCGCTGAATCTTTGCCAACCGGAGCACAAAGCGAATCAGGATCATCGCAACGACGATCATATCTGCTCGCTGTTCAGGCACCCCTTGCATGGCTAGGCGTTCCGCAAAGCTGGCTTGGATGATCTGCTGGTGAAGTTCCCCTAAACCATTTAATGTAAGGGCGTGGCTGTTAGGGTGCTTTGGTGCCTGGGGGTCTCGGAGGAGGTCCGCTAGCACATCGAAAGTACCTGCGGCGCCCACTCATCACCTCGCTGGCGCCG
>JBCDGT010000579.1:0-3371 GCA_038750915.1 Bacteroidota bacterium | reverse complement strand
GTCGTTTACAAAAGTGGAAAAATTCGCCGCGGAGCCTGACGTAAGAAGGCTGATCATGGCTATGCAGCAGACGGCCATGGCCACCAGTATCAAAATACCAACCAGGCCTTTAACCATCCGCAGATTAAGTGGAAAATTACCGCGTCGTAGCCTCCCAATGAAGAAAAACAAAGGCACCCCGAGTACTGCCCAAACTAACCAGCGGTAGGCTTGACGCTGTAGTAAAAAGAAAAAAGTAGCATCTTCGGCGAGCTTAAATTTACGTAGGTAGTAGAGCTGTTGTCCCGTTTCAAAGACCACCACGACGGCAACCAGTACTAACAGAAGGAATGCCACACGTTTATCCATACAGGTAAAGTAACGACTTAGGATGCAAGCTTCAATCTGTTTAAGCCCCCCCTCACCTATTAATTCCCGTACAAATATCCGATGATCATCGCCGGAACCATCCGCTTTTGTTCCTCTAGGACCTCATGAAAGCCTGCATCGTCTAGCTCATGAGCGTAGTACATTGAAGTACGGGTAATGAAGGGGTAAATTGTCATACCCACTAAAGCAGAAATGAAATTTGCCGGGGAAATAGGGCGTATTTTTCCCTTGGCCGCAAGGGATTCCAATTGAGGGCGAAGCACCCTGGTGGATTCCTTAAAGTCGATAATTTCTTTAAAGAATTCGATCTTTCGCTCAGACTCCATCAGGCAAAAAGAAGCTAAGTGAGGCTTCTCGCGAAATAGTTCCGTAAACCGCTCTACGAAGAGGTGAATTTTCTCTTTCAGCGGACGCTCTTGGGTAAAGACTTCATGAAAAGCTGCAGAAAATTCTGCCATTGATTCCTTAGCTACTATGCCAAAAAGCTGGTCTTTCGTCCGATGGTAATAGTGCAAAGTAGCTACGTTGATTCCTACGGCCTCTGCAATGTCACGTGTTTTAGTTGCCGCGTATCCTTTGCGCGTAAACACCTCCAGCGCCGCCTGATGGATCTTATCCTCAGTGCTCATATTTTCTGCAAAGTCCATGGTAGCAGTCTTAGGCATAAACAACTTCTTTGTAGTTAGGTAAAGGTATCGGCGCCCCAAAGGGTTGGCTATTGGCGCATACGCTTGTGCAAGGTAGGTATGAAACAGGGAATTTTCATTCTCAATCAATAATTTCAATCATTTGATTGAACATTTTGATTGCCTATCTCATTTACCGAGCGCAACTACAACTCAGCGACATGAACCACACCGAATTTTTGCGTTTAGGCGCCAAGCACAAAGACGAATTCTACGCACAAGCCCTTCGCCTAACCAAAAACGTGGAGGCTGCCAAAGACTTGGTACAGGAAGCCGCCTTCCTTGCCGTGAAGCACTGGGACACCTACGAGGCGAACACCAACTTCAGGGCCTGGATAATGGCGATTATTCGCAACGTATTCTTATCCAACTGCCGGCGAACCCAACGTCGGAAGGCCTTATTTCGTGAATCCCGGACAACCTTAGATTGGGGGCGAGACGAGGTAACCTACAACCCCGCCGAAAGCAGTATGGGGGTAGAAGAGATAATGCGCTTGGTGAACGCCCTCCCTGAACACTATCGAACCTCTTTTCTTCTCCATTATCGTGGTTTGAAGTACCGTGAGATCGCCACATTAGTTCAAAGCCCTGTTGGGACCATCAAGAGTCGAGTAAGTACTGCGAAAGCCCTGCTAAGGAAACAGTTGACACGACTTCACCGGAGTGTCGCTTAAGACCGCGTCTTCTTCCATTCACAAACCATTTGCTCTTATCCAGGGAGCTAATCACGCTATACCATAAAATTGCCATGCGTTACCTTACTACCTTACTCTGCCTACTCTTGCTTACCACTTGTGGAAGGGAAGAAACAGTCACTTCGGACTCCGCAGCATCAACTATCTCTGCACCTGCGGCCGCGCCCGTAGTTCCTAGCTACCCCACGGAAACCGTTAGCGTACAAGATATCGAGCGACCGATCCGAATTACCGGGCGGGTAGAACCGTTACAAGAGGCTATCATTTCTAGTCAAGTTCCCGGTTTGGTACTTCCTACGGACAAGCTGCTTCAGGAAGGAAAGTACTACCGACGCGGAGAGACGTTAGTGAAAATTGACCATGAGCAACTCCTTTATCGACTGCAAGCAGAACGGAGTCAGCTGGTTACCAGTTTAGTCCGGCTACTCTCCGACTTAAGTATAGACTACCCAGCGGAACATAAGGTCTGGGAAAACTTCACCAACAGTATTAAGGCCGAACGGCTACTCCCAGACCTGCCGGAAATCACCAATGAGCAGTTAAACTACTTCATCAGTGCAGCCGGTATTCCCGCTCAGTACTACGGGATCAAGGCCCAGGAAGTGACGTTGGACGATTATACTATCATCGCCCCATTCAGCGGACAACTCACCATGGCAGCCGTCGATCCAGGCTCTTTTATACAGCCTGGTGCTCCGCTAGCCAAGATCAGTCGTACGGATAGTTATGAAGTCCGTGCAGCATTACCCGCTAAAGCAGTTGCCGGGGTTAAAAGTGGCCAAAAGGTCAAGCTATACGCACGTAACATCAATCGAGAATATACTGGAGTCATTCATCGATTTGGCTCCGTCATTGACCCCAGCACCCAAACCGTTCCCACCTTCATCCGAGTATCCGGCGAGGAACTAAGGGAAGGGCTTTACCTCGAAGCAGAGCTCCCAGGACCGGTATTAAAGCAGGTAGCGGCATTACCGAAGGAAGCACTCACTAGGGACAACCAAGTCTACATCATTCAAGACGGATTTGTCCGAGCTAAGTCTGTTGAAATTACCCTCATAGAAGCAGACAACGCATATTTAAAAGGCTTAACTAATGGTGACCGAGTAATTACGACAGCCGTTAACGGCACCATTGTAGGCTCTAAAGCTAAGTAGATCAAACGCTCTTTGCTCCACCCTTTTCCTTTCTCTTCCCTCTTCCACTTCCCATCTTTTTCTCATGCGTAACCTCATTAAGTTCTTCATTGAACACCCTACCATTGTTAACCTTTTTGTACTCCTCATTATCGGTTTAGGCGCCACGAAGCTGATGCAAACCGAAACGAGTTATCTGCCTAAAGCAAAGGTTCGCTTTATTGACATTGCCGTCCCCTATCCCGGCGCTACCCCCGAGCAGGTCGAAGAAGGTATTCTGCTAAAGATTGAGGAAGAACTGGAAGGTATTGAAGGAATCGACCGCGTTAGTAGTACAGCCTCCGCTAGTCTTGGTGCGGTAGCCGTTGAAATGACGGAAGACGCCGACGAAGATATTACCCTTAGCCTGGTAAAAAACGCCGTCGATAAAATAAATAATTTCCCTTTTGGCGCAGAGTCTCCCGTTGTAGAGAAACGCGACGTAAAGG
>JBCDGT010000578.1:0-3376 GCA_038750915.1 Bacteroidota bacterium | reverse complement strand
TCCGGACATCATCATCAGCGACGTAATGATGCCCGAGAAAGATGGCTTCGAGCTGTGCGAAGCCTTGAAAACCGACCAGCGCACCAGCCATGTTCCCATCATCCTCCTTACGGCCAAGTCTGACGTAGCATCCCGAATCACAGGCTTAAAACAGGGGGCAGATGACTATCTGGGCAAACCCTTCCACGAGGAGGAACTCTTAGTAAGGATGCAAAACTTGTTGGCTATTCGCGTCCGGCTGCAGGAACGCTATAAAGATCTCTTCGGTAATCCACCGTCGCCAAGTGAAGACCCACCAACTCGCCAAGAGGATACCTTTATCCTACGACTAAAGGCCATCTTCGAACCCAAGATGGACGACCCACAGTTTGACCTGGATGTGCTGAGCAAAGAACTCTTCCTCAGCCGCTCCCAGCTAGGTCGGAAAGTTAAAGCGTTAACGGGCCAATCTCCGGCGGTCTACCTACGCGCTCTACGCCTGCAAAAGGCCCGGCAGTTGTTGCTGCAATCTTCACTTTCGATCAAGGAAATAGCCTATGATGTCGGCTTCTCTAATCCAGCTTACTTCTCTAGCTCTTATTCCGAGGTCTACGGAGAAAGCCCCAGCAAAACCCGGGGCATCCAATAAGTCTGGGTGTACCTCTTTAGCGGTAGTAGCAGTATAATGCCTGCTGTGAAAGGCCGAGATGCAATGACCTAGGGTACGTACGGAAGCCCCTCTCCATAACAGCAGGGAAGGTAATACCCTCCATTGTTACAGTGCACTAGTTACTGCTGGTGCCATTTTTTCTGTTTGTCGTAAAGTGCTGTAAATCAATATGAAAAGCTATCCATGCGCGCATAATGCGCAAATAGCGAAAGCCAATGCGCAGGTAGTGAAAGCCCTTGTGATGTCCTCCGGCCACCTTTGCGTAGTCGAAAATATCCCATAACTACCCCGGGTTTCCAGCCACACCATGGAGGCTTTGGGCCAACCCAACCGCTAATGTTTACCAAAGTAAAAATTACCTACGGCCTGCTGCTTTGCTTATTACTGAGTACCGGCTACGGCGTCAACGCACAGGTAGACTGTAATCGCTCCTACTGGTATACCGACACTGATAATGCCACTACCTTTGATATCCCCTACGTTGAATCAATCGACCTGTACTTGCAGGGAGGAGATGGTGGCAAGGTCAGGTTTAGGGGATCCTGTAATTCAGAGGTTAAAGGAGGACAAGGCGCCCGGGTTCGCGTTACTTTTCCCGTAGCGGCCAGGGGGGACGCGCTGCGGCCGGGTGGAAAGCTGCGCGTCTTTGTGGGAGCGAGGGGAGAAAATGTTGACCCCGTCTGTTCGAATGCTTTTGGAGTTGCCGCAGCTGGAGGTGGATCATCCGCTGTACTTTATCTACCGCCTGGTGCTGATCCCAATGGAACGGAATGGAGAATCCTAGCCGTTGCGGGTGGTGGTGGGGGTAGTGTTCGACCTGGACCGGGCACAAAGAGAGTTGGTCAGGGTGGACGTGCGCTGCCAGGTGGTGGAGGAAGCGGAGGGAGCAGTTCGGGTGGAAATTTTTCGAATGTGTGCGCGGAAACTGGCTCTGCTCATGGTACACCTGCTGGAGCTGGGGGCGGAGTATTTTGTACTACTAATGATTTAGATGATGGTCAGTCAGCAGTTGAGGCTTACGCGTACGATGGAGCGTGGGGAGCCCTGGGAACAGTTTATCGGTGCCAGCTTGGGGCTGCGGGAACTACTGGAGCGACTAGTCCTGATGAACCCTTCGGGGGAAATGGTTTCACTGGCGGCGGCACTACCGATGGTTCTGGCGGCGGTGGTGGTGGTGGCTTTTTCGGTGGTGCTACTACTAACAACGGTCCCGGCGGTGGCGGTGGTTCTTACGCCTTGGAAAATAATTATGGTGCTTCATACCAGAACATTACCGCTGGTGCCGATGGTGGTGGAGCAGATATCCGGGGAATTGTATCCATCGTAACCTTTGGCTCCCTTGGAGTGGCCGTTTGTCAGCCCAACTTTACCATCACCTTAGACGATAACGGCACGGGGCGGCCCATTCAACTAGAAGACGTGGAAGGTGGGTCTATCTTACCTACTTGCCCTGACCTTGGTAGCTTTAGCCTGGTTAATGGAATTGATGATTCGGTAATCAGTACGCCCTACCCCGTGGATTGTACTACCCCCTCTAGTCTACCCATCAAAGTGGTCGTGTTGAATGAACGCGGAGTCCCCAAGGATGAGTGTACGACCACCGTATCGATTGTGGACGATATAGCACCCACCGTGTTGACTAAAGATATCTCCGTTGAAGTACGGCCTAATTTAGCAGCCATAATTCAGCCTGAGGATGTAGATGGCGGAAGCTTTGATAATTGTGGTATCACCTCGCTCACCGTTTCTCCCAACGTTTTTACGTGTATTGAGGGATTACAAAGGGTTACCCTGACCGCCGAGGATGCCAATGGCAACATCAGTTCAGAAAGGGCGGTGGTCAATTTAACCTTACCTCCACTCGTGCCCAGGAATATTAATAATGTCACCTTGGCCCTGGATGAAAATGGTTCGACCAGTCTTATTGCGGGCGTGCATGTAGGCCCTATTATCTCCCTGTTTTGCAATGTAATTGATACATTTACCATCAGCCCTAACGGCTTTAGCTGTGCTGATTTAGGGGACAATGAGTATACCGTAACCGTGGTCGATACTTTTGGCAGGGTAGGCTCAGCATCAGCGGTAGTAACGATCGAAGACAGAATTGCGCCACAAGCGCTTACCCGGGATATTGAAGTCATGCTCGATGCCAATGGCCAGGCCACCATTTCCCCACTGGACGTTGACAATGGCAGTACTGACAATTGTGGCATCGCCACTTACGAACTGGACGTGACTAGTTTTGATTGCTCAAGTTTAGGACGACACATTGTCACGCTAACGGTTACAGATCAGGGTGGCAACAGCAGTTCGGAGATAGCCGCGGTATTGGTACGAAGCCCCGGTCCACCAACCGCTGTGACCAAGGATATTACGGTAAGCCTTGATGAAAATGGTCAGGTTACCATTTCCCCCGAGGATATTGATGATGGTAGCTTTGCCGTTTGTGGTATTCGGCGGATGTGGGTGGCACCCGATGATAACTTTGATTGTTCTGATATTGGGGAGAATACCTTGCAATTGAGGGTCAGGAATGATGTAGGAACTGTTTTTGCAAATGCTGTGGTAACCGTGGTAGACGATACGCCACCAACTATCCTTAATTGCCTCGCAAGTGCGACGCGGGAAATTACCTTGTCTGCTACCTCGTTCACCATTTTGGATAGTGAATTCGACCCTGCTGCGGAAGATAACTGCGGTGTCAGTAGCCTGACTAACAATATCACC
>JBCDGT010000577.1:0-3380 GCA_038750915.1 Bacteroidota bacterium | reverse complement strand
TGTCGCTTGGCTTTTTCTTTCTGGAATTTTTCTAGGCCAATAGCCTTGCCTTCACTGGGCTCACTAATTTCTAGCGGCTCATCGCTTAGCGAGAGATTCGTAGCACGATATACTACCGGCGTCCCGCCGTTTTGCACCTTAAGGGTAATGATCGCACCGGGTAACCCGTAGTAGTTGAGCGGTCCTACCTGGGCTGGAAGACTGGGGGCAAAACCCGCTCTAAGAGTATCCCCAAAAGAGGTGATAGCGGTAGCTATTTTCAAATCCAACCCCACCGTTTCTTCACTCGGTGCTACCTTTTCTTCCGTTATCGTCCATTCAAGGGCTGGCAGGGTACCGGTCACTAAAAAGGGCCTGTCAAGGATGTTTTCGGTATTTCTGATTTTTCGGGTTTCCGTATCCGTGAAAAAACCAGTAAGGTCTCTGGTTGCTGAGATAACTTTGATTTGGTTGCCTCCCCTCAACTCTTTGGTCATGGACGTTTCCTCCTTAGCTAGTTCCATGAAGTTGAATTGACCGGGGCCGAAAGTCGCTCGGTAGTTACGGTTGAAGGCACCGCTGGCGGACATTTGGGCAATCATCGCTTTAATCTCCTTGTTGTTCTCAAAGTCACCGCCAATCGTCATTTCGGTCGTTCTGACGTAGTCGATGGTACCATACTTCACCTGGGCGGAGAGGGAGAAGCTGGCAAGAAAGAATAAGAATAAAGTAAAAAGACGCATGTAAAAAAATATTGAATGAGTGAATGGATGAATAGGGGAATGCAAGAATTAGCGCATGAAGCGTGAGCAGATGTACCACTAATCATGGACTTATTCTATCGTTCAAAATTCATTTGTTAACTTGGGCGCGGCCGCTGGTGCAATGCGAGTTATAAGGATGCAAAGCAGGTCGTTTTAGGTGTTTATCCCTGTTACTGACAAATGTAGTAGTAAGCCTTTCATCTATTCGGTTACCCTGTCCCAAACAAGGTTAATTAGGGTTAATTCCCTTGGAATCAGGCTGCTACGGTCGTTCCTTTGTTCGGTAACCCGATCGATATGAAACGTTTACTTTATACTTTTTCCTTCATCCTCGTACTCATGGCCGCCTTCCTGGGCCTCTGGTGGTCGCAGTCTTATAACAAAGACCTAGCCAATTTACGCGACCAAGTAGAGGCGGAGATGAACCGGATGGTTACTGAGGATTTTGTCTTCGGCTCCCTGCAGGCCATTATGTTCGATAAGGAGTACCGGGCGGCGGGTATTACACTTGATAAGGTGGAGAGTATGAGTTCACCACGAGGAAGTTTTCACATCGAACGGATCGAAAGAGCAAATGATGGATCTCCTGAACGAGCGGCCATTACCATCTTACGTAAGGGAGCAAAAGTGGCCACTTCTCACTTTTTTTTCGACGATAAAAAGATCTCCCTGGAGCAATTGCCCGAGACGGTAAGGGATAGTATTCACCGTAAGTTTGGTATCAATCTACAACAACACTTTTTTGAGGAAGATAAATGGCCGAAAAAATTCAATGACCGTCTGGTGCAGATTAGCCACATCGGCCGGGGAGAAGAATTTCCTGAGACGACCTTCATGATCTCCGAACACCTTCCTACTTTACTGTTGGGGCTACTGCCGGAATTCCTCTTCGGTTTGATACTCTTCGGTGCTACCGGCTTTGCCTTTGCCTCCGCCTACCGTAACCTGTACGAGCAGGACGTCCAGATTAAGCGTAAGGATGCGCTGGTAGCCAACGTAGCCCACGAACTCAAGACCCCCATTGCTACCGTTGGTGTCGCCCTGGAAGCCCTGAATACCTTTGGGGCGGACGCCGATCCTGCCCGTCGGCAAGACTACCTGGCCATCGGTCAGGCGGAATTGAAGCGCCTCGATCATATGGCCGACCGCGCCATTGATTCACTCCAAGCCGGTGATCTCAGCCAGCGCCTACAGCTACAAAAAACAGATTTGTCTCAGTCGCTGAAAGAAGCTTGGCGGGGCCTTTCGCTCCGCTATGACCTTCCCGAAGATGCGCTCCACTTAGCTACCTATGGGGATGTGCGCGCCGAAGTGGACCCCCATTATTGGCACCACCTCGTTTACAATCTGCTCGATAACGCCTGCAAGTAC
This sequence comes from Bacteroidota bacterium, assembly GCA_038750915.1. Lineage (GTDB taxonomy): Bacteria > Bacteroidota > Bacteroidia > Chitinophagales > Saprospiraceae > Neolewinella. The sequence goes on along the minus strand of JBCDGT010000577.1, from coordinate 1,266 downwards.
GGTGGCCGCCCTTTAAAGATTGACGCTATCGTCTCCGGGCAAGCGCACGAGACGGTGCTGACCATTACTGACAATGGCCCTGGCATTCCCCCCGAAGAAAGAGCACATATTTTCGAACGCTTTTACCGTATTTATCGACCCGGCGAAGGCCATGCGGTGAAAGGTCACGGTCTTGGTCTCACCTTCGTGCACCAGGTGGCCAAGGCACATAATGGGTTGGTTGAGGTAGACAACAACGAAAGTGGCGGTGCCCGTTTTACGGTGAAAATTCCTAATTGAGCATGATGGACAACACTTCATTTAGCTGAAGTGAACCTAGGTAGTTTAATCTTTATCTAAATTTAGTCAACTACTGATACGCTTCACCCTAATAGGCCTTAGGCCGTCGAATTACACGAAGTGTGTCTAAGAGCGTAAGCGTCTAAACAAACCTATACCACGCATGCCCGACCTTAAAGTACTCTACTTAGAAGACGAAGCACTCCTCGGCCGAATCGTCAAGGAAAGCCTGGAAAGTCGGGATTGCCTGATTGATTGGTTTACCGACGGGAAAGACGCCGAGCAAGCCCTCCAACAAGCAGCCAACTACGATATTGCCGTGCTGGACGTACAACTACCCGGAGAGGATGGTTTTTTGATTGGCCAGCGGCTGCGGGAGCAATTCCCCCAATTACCCATTCTCTACCTCACCGCTAGGGTTCAAGCGAAAGACGTCATCGATGGATTTGAAGCCGGAGGGAATGATTATGTGCGTAAGCCCTTTAGCATGGAGGAATTACTCGTAAGGATGCATAATCTGGTGGCCATGCGTAAAGGCCAGCTCGCAAAAACGGACCCAGCACCTGCGGCTGCGCCGCCCGAAAATTACACCCTTGGAAATTTTCTTTTCGATTATCCCAATCTCCGGTTACATTACCGCCCTGAACACGGCCCTGGCACCACGGAAACATTGAGCCACCGGGAGGCCGAACTCCTAAGGCTTTTCGTTAGGGCCAAAGGGCAGTCGGTGATTGAGCGCAAGCGCATCCTATTGGAACTATGGCACGACGATGGTTTTTTCAATTCGCGTAACCTAGATGTATACGTTCGTAAACTGCGCGCTTTACTCGAACCCGACCCGCGTGTCCGTATCCTCACCCTGCGGGGAGTAGGCTACCGCTTCGTAATAGAAGCGTAAACTATTCGTTGGCCTTAAGTCCCTTAGAACCGCTATCCGGCTCGACGCGTTACCTTCACGACGTAAAACAATGATCATGACGCCGCAGG
>JBCDGT010000576.1:0-3380 GCA_038750915.1 Bacteroidota bacterium | reverse complement strand
GGTGCAAAGACCGGTGAGGAGCAGAGTGGTGATTACTTAGTGCTCCGCCTAACCGGCCAACCGACTAACCTGAACGCCATTGGCGCTACGGCAATCGCTTTTGCGGGCGACCAGCGGATGGTCTACGAAAATTATCCGACTCGGGGCTACCAAGCCGCTGCACTTGGTCCATTACACGTGGGGTTGGGAGATGCCAGTAAGGTGGACTCTGTCCTCCTTGTTTGGCCGGACCGGACTTACCAGCGACTTCCCACCGGAAACTATAACCTGACGCTGGAACTCCTTTGGCAACCCGGCTTGCCTCGCTTTGATTTCAGTAGTATACCCGTATCGCCCACAGAAACGGTGGCTTTGCGCGACATCACCACCGCCGTTGGATTAACCCACCTGCACGAGGAAAACCCCTTCGTTGACTTCAGTCGGGAGACACTCATTCCGCACATGGTGTCTGCCGAAGGGCCTGCCCTTGCAGTAGGGGATATTGATGGAGACGGCCGGGAAGATTTCTTCATCGGGTCCTCCAAGCGTCGTCGTAGTGCTCTTTACCGACAAGCAGCTAATGGGACCTTCACGCTCCTGGATGCACCTGCTATAGCACAGGACAGTGTATTCGAAGACGTAGACGCGTGCTTCGTTGATTTGGAAAACGACGGTGATTTGGATTTAATCGTTGCCGCCGGAGGGAATGAATACGAGAGAAAACAAGCTCCCCGAAAGCAACGGGCTTACCTCAACGATGGAGTGGGAAACTTTACTCGACAAGACGTATTCCCGGATATATTCCAAACCGCTTCCCGGGTATTACCTGGCGACTTTAACGGAGACGGTTTAATGGATTTCTTCTTAGCTGGCCGCGTCGTACCCTGGAATTACGGTAAGGTGCCGCCTTCCTATTTACTCCAGAATCAAGGAGGAAATTCTTTTGTTGATGTTACGGCTGATGTAGCTCCCCAACTGACGCAGGCTGGCCTTATTACTGACGGCCAGTGGGAGGATGTAGATGGCGACGGAGATCAAGACCTCGTTTTAGCCCCTGAGTGGGGCCCGATTACGATCTATCAGAACGACGGAAAGACCCTTTCATCAGCACCCGTCAGCGAGCAAACCGGATGGTGGAAGCACGTACAGGTGGCTGATTTTGATGGCGACGGCGACGTGGATATTCTCGCGGGGAATACGGGAGAGAACAATAAGCTACAGCCTAGCCCGGAGGAACCACTACGGATGTACGTCAATGATTTTGATGACAATGAGAAGATGGAGCAAGTCTTGACCTATTACGTAAAAGGTCGGGAAATACCCTTCGCCAGCCACGCAGAATTGATCAAGCAGCTACCTCCACTTAAAAAGAAGTACCTCTTTGCCCAGGATATGGCTAAGGAGCCACTCGCCACGATTTTCGGGGAAGCAAAACTGGACGATGCACTCCAATATTCGGTCAATACCCTAACCAATATGTACTTCGAACAAGCGGACAATGGTGATTTTATTCCCCACCGCCTACCGGATGCTGCGCAATTTTCTAGCCTGCACGCTAGTACTCCAAGCGGGGTGGCGGAAGATGGTTTTCGTCAGTTTCTAATCGGTGGTAATTTCCTCAACGCCAACATCGAAATGGGGTGGTACGATGCGGGCTTCCTGCAGGTGTTGGAGGTTGGACCAGCAGGAAAAATGCGCGTGAAAGCCTTGGCAGGAACCAAGATTAACGGCCAGATCCGCAACCTACGTAGTATCAACTGTGCTGGTAAACCAGCTTTTCTGGTCGCTCGTAATGATGCTTCGTTGAGGCTGGTGGAGTAGGGCAGGAGATCATGGATTTCTTTCGGTTGATAGCCATTAGTTCAGTGATGGGGAAGTGCCAACACTACTATCGTGAATCAGGAGCGAAGCAGATTAAACCTCTATTTTTATGCTTACTAGTGGAGGTGTTTTTAAAGGAGTGTCGTCTTTGCTAGCGAAGACGCAGAAATGCTGTTCCTATGTATCAACTACGGGCAACTCAGATAAAGTCTTCCACCGCTTTCATACCGCGCTTTACACCCGCGCTCCGTCGCCCATTGCTGATCTTTTAACCTGCTTTTATGGGCAGTGGCGCCGTATAACAAAACGAAGTCTCCTGGAAAATCTTCCTCGCTGATCTTGGATGGGGGGAGGGAAACGAAGGTGGTATCTTTCGTCTTTGGGTGGATGCGTTGGTAATAATCGTAGCCAGGAAGGGCACTCTTGTGAAGAATCGGTCGGTAGCCTAGTTCCAACTGCGTGCTCATGGTCCGTGAATGGCTGAAATTCAGCGGCTGGGTGAAGTGACGTACTACGTTGGTGCCCCCCAGCGTAATGAGCCATACCACGACTAAACCGTAGCGCCAGTACTTAGCGAGGGTATTGGTTGCGTAGACGTACTTTGAGCCAATGGCCGCCAGGAGCCACCACCCCGGCAAGGTGAAAAGCAGCAGCCGGGGAAGGAGGCTATACTGCTCGAAGGTAGAAGCCAAGAAGGCAATGAGTAGGGGGGCGATGAGCAGGAATTTCCGATCGGAGAAAAATTGAAATAGGGCGATGACGGTCATGGCGATGCCGAAGAAAATGGCAATACTCGTGTACCCAAAGGCCAGCTTTGGCTGCTCTAGGATCAAGCGTAGTGCTTGTAACCAGGCAAACTTGCCTTCTTTGGGCAGCGGAAAGAAGTATGCTTGGTGATAAGTATTGAGATAGCTATCGCTAATGGAGGGCCGGAGCACCAAGAAATAGAGGGCAAAAAAGGAAACCACCCACACTAAGCCGACCAGTAGCCACGCCTTCCATTTTGCGGTGTCTTGAAGGAGGGCGTAGCTTCCAACTGTGGCTAAGATGAAAATGACGGGCAAAGACCACCAGACAGCAACCACACCAATAAGGGCCCAATACCAATAAGTTAAATGGCTAGCTTGGCGACTACCGATAGAGAAGGACGTTCCTCTACTCAAGATCAACGCGAGTAGAACTGCCGCTAGGCCTAAGTCTAAAGCGTAAGGTTTTACTTCTCCGACGTACCGCAGTACCGTTGGGTTGACGAAGAGCAAGGCCAGTGGAAGCAAGGTCCACCAGCCTAACTTCAGGGCTTTTCCAGCTAGGGTGAGCCCGTAAATACAAAGGCCGCCGCCGAGAAGCGCGGGTAGCCGGAGCGCCAATTCTCCGTAGCCAAAAACCTCTCCACAAGCCTTTGTGAACACTAGGTAGAGTGGGGGGGCATACTGTTGATGGTCCAAAGGCTGGAAAAGGCCGTTCCAGGAGCGGTCGAATAAGTTACGAGCGACGTTTGCCTCGTCAATAAACAGGGCACGGCCGTAAGCCCAATTCACGAGCCAAAGGCTGATTCCTGCCAACAGAAGGCCCCAGTAAGC
>JBCDGT010000575.1:0-3396 GCA_038750915.1 Bacteroidota bacterium | reverse complement strand
AGTCTGCTAGTCTTCTGGTCTGCAAGTCTACCAGTCTACAAGTCTCCCAGCTCGTGGACCTTGAAGACCTGAAGACTGGCAGACCTGTAGACCTGTAGACTTACAAAAGCACTGCTACTTCGTTAGTCCAAAAAACCAAACGACAATACCCGTGGTTAAGACCCAGCAAATGACATTAAGCCACACTCCGATCCGAAAAAAGTCGGCAAATTTATATTGTCCTGCGCCGTAGACCATAGTATTCGTCTGGTAGCCGACGGGGGTCATGAAACTAGCGGAAGCTGCAATGGCAACGGTCACGAGCAACGGTAAGGGATCAATGGCTAGCTGTTGAGCAACGGCAATGGCTACTGGCGCGATAAGGGCTGCTGTGGCATTATTACTCATGACCTCGGTCAGTAAATTAGTGACGATATACAGGCCCGCGATCAGGGCAATCGGTCCCCACTGGCCAAAGCTACCGCCGATCATCTCGGCGAGGTCTACATCCAAGCCACTGTTACTCATGGCGCGCCCAAGACTGAGGGCACCGGCAAGTAAAAACACGATCCGCCAGTCAATGGCTTCGTACACTTCTTTCATGCTTAGCGTTCGTCCAGCGACCAAGGTACACACGCCCAGTAAGGAGCCAATTGCAATCGGGATAAGGTTAGTCGTGGCCAGCCCAATGACGGCTAGGATGGTAAGGAGAACGAAAATAAAGCGGGAAAGCTTGAAATCGCTGATCTTGGCGTCGGAAAGGAGGATGAACGGACTATCTTGTTCTTGCTCAATGCGTTTAAGTTCCTCTAGGTAGTGGGTTTTCACTTCCGCCAAAATGACGTCGCCAGCAGTAAGGGGCAGTCGATACAAATGCTCATGTAGCGTCTCTTCTCTTTGCCGAATCGCAAGGGGAACTGCTCGGTAGCTACGCCGAAAGTCTACCTGCCGGAGCGTCTTGCCAACAAAGTTAGAGTTCGGGGTTACGACCATCTCAACCAAGCTGCTATTGTCTCTGTCCAGGCCAGTACCCATGAGCTGTATGCCTCCACCTGATGGTAGTCGGGCCCAATCTTTTAATGCCAGTATTTTCTGTCGATCACAACGGACCTTCATAATGTCACCCGCGGATAGCCTAAAGTCGCCGGGTGGAAGGGTAAAGGTTTGCTGATTACGTCGAATTTCAATGATGTCCATTTCCAGTTCCCGCACGGGGTGAGCATCCATAATGCGCTGGCCGGCGAGGGCAGAATTGGTGGTGAGTTGGATTTCCGCCATATACTCATGTAGCGCAAATTTTTCGGCTAACGAAGTAGCAGTGGGGCGGTTGGGAAGTAGGCGATCTCCCAGATAGACCAAGAAGAAAATGCCAATCAACAGTAGTGGCAGACCAATGGGCGCTAGGGTGAACATATTGAATCCTTCTAGTCCGGCATCTTGGGCGATGCCACTTACCAGAATGTTGGTAGATGTTCCAATAAGTGTACACATGCCCCCCAGAATGCTGGCAAAAGAGAGCGGGATGAGTAGTTTAGTCACCTGAATACGGGCAGTGGCCGCAATTTGGGCAACGATTGGAATAAAGACGGCTACTACCGGCGTATTATTGATGAACGCCGAGGTGATGGCGACCAATAACATCATCTGCAACGTAGCTAAGCGGGGCCGCTCCCGAAACTTGCCCGACATCCGCTGAGCCACGAGCTGTAATGCTCCCGTTTTTAGTAAGGCGGCCGATAACACGAACATAAAGGCCACGGTTAAAGTCGCTGGATTACTGAAACCGGCCAAACCTTCGGTGGGGCTGATTACTCCGCTTAAGACCAGGGCCAGCATCAAGAACATGGCAATTAGGTCAACGGTGAGCCACTCCGTTACGAACAGTACGATCGCAACCAAAGTAATCAACAAAGTTATTAAGGCGGGACTTAACATCGCCGCAAGATAGAAAGGAATTCAAGGACAGTAGGATTGAGGGACTGAAGGATAGTAGGATAGTAGGATAGTAGGATTGAAAGGGTGACGAGGCATTATGAAACCCGAGTCACCTTTGGAGTTTTAGTTTTACCATGATCATTCTAAACCATTTGGGTTAATACTTTATTAGGAGCACTAGAACTATCCTCAAGCTCTAAATATTCAATAATCAAACCAAGATATAGGATAGCTTATCCATGCAGAATAGCGTTAGGACGTAGGTTGCTGGCGCAGGTCTGTAGGCCTGCAGGTGTTGTACTCGCCGCTTTGGCAAAATCCTAAATCTTAAATCCTCAATCCTCAATCCCCACCCATGACTATTTTCTGGCACCGCCGTGATTTACGCACCAATGATAATGCTGGACTTTACCGCGCCTTAAAAAATGAGGGAGACGTACTACCCATCTTTATCTTTGATCGCAACATCCTGGATAAGCTAGAGGATAAATCTGACGCTAGGGTAGAATTTTTGCAAAGTACTGTCTCGGAACTTGTTCAATCTTACGGCACTTATGGCGGAAGTATGCGCGTATTTTATGGTTACCCCAAGGATATTTGGGCAAGATTGATTGAACAGTACCCAAACTTACGAGCCGTATACGCTAACGAAGACTACGAGTCCTACGCTATGGAGCGAGATCAGGCCGTGGCTGAGATGTTGGCAGCGAAGGACATAGGCTTCAATACCTATAAAGACCACGTTATTTTTGCGGACCTGGAAGTGCAAAAGAAAGATGGAGGCCCTTATACTGTTTTTACGCCTTACAGCCGGATGTGGCGAACTAAATTGGAGTCAAGACTGAGTCAGTGGGTTGACAATGATGGCACGGAAAGAACGATCAGTTATTACCTTAAACCCTACGCTACGGAAAAGTATTTTGATCGCTTACTTAGTGGTGATCGTATTCCTCCGGAAGATAAGAACGTGCCGAGTCTAGCCGATATGGGCTTTGAAGCCACGGATATCGAAATTCCTCCTACTCAAGTAAGTCGAAAAATTATCCGGGAATACGATAAAACGCGCAACATACCAGGTATTGAAGGAACCAGTAGGTTGGGCATTCATTTTCGGCACGGTACGATCAGCATCAGGGAAAAGTGCTTGCGGGCAATGGACCTAAATGCTACCTACGTCAATGAGCTTATCTGGCGCGATTTCTAAAGCCAGATTCTCCAGCATTTCCCCCACGTGGAAGACGCGCCTTTCCGCGCAAAATACGCTGCGATTCCCTGGATCAACGACGAAGAAAAATTCCAAGCTTGGTGCGAAGGACGCACGGGTGTCCCCATCGTAGACGCGGGAATGCGAGAGCTCAATAATACGGGCTATATGCACAATCGGGTAAGAATGATTGTGGCTAGCTACTTAACGAAGCACTTGCTCACATCTTGGCAGTTAGGGGAGGCCTATTTTGCCAAGAAGCTATTGGATTTTGACCT
>JBCDGT010000574.1:0-3401 GCA_038750915.1 Bacteroidota bacterium | reverse complement strand
GTGATGGCCTCTTCGATACTAATGGTATCGTATACCGGAACTTCTTCTACGGGAGCGGGTAGGGGCTTCAGGAAGAAGACCTGCTGAAACTCTTTACTCTCTTCCAGGCCGAGGGTGTTCATCTCCACCGTGTCCGGGTAGTAGCCTTCGTGGGTGGCTACGATTTGGTACTGGGTTTCCAGAGTAAGGCCGAAATCGAAGCGGTTACCGTCGTCGCGGCTTTTTTGCTCGCCCAAGCCATCGGGGGAGCCGTTGATGATCGGTTGTAGTTCAATGGTACCGTTAGTAAGCGGCTGCTTAGCTTCGTTGAACAGTCCGACAACAAGGTTGGCATACAGGCTAGCAATCTGGAAGCCATAAATATCATCGCAGCAGGTTTTGCTTTTTACGGATCGCGCTCCTTGCACCTCGCGGTTACTGGTCATGAAGCCGACCAGTCCGTCACCAAAAATGCTAAGACTCTGATCATCTACGGTACTGTTGAAGCCAGGGCCCATGTTTTCGGGTTCACCCCATTTGCTACCGTCCCAGGCGGAGAGAAAAAGGTCGTAGCCCCCCATGGTGGGGCGGCCGTCGGTAGCGAAGTAGAGGGTGCCATCGAAGTAAAAAGGTGTTTCCTCATTACCGATGGTGTTAATTTCTGGGCCGAGGTTGACTGGTGGGCTAAACCGGCCATCGCCCTCGTAATTGGCGTAGTAGAGGTCCATACCCCCAAAGCCACCGTCCATATCGGAGACGAAAAACATTACCTCTCGGCCAAACAATTCTCCGGCGGCGGGCTGAAGGACAAGATAATCGTTAGAGTTGATGCCCGCAACGGGCTTAGCGCTCTTCCAATCCTCATCGTCTACGTCAGCCATATAAATTTTGGCTTCGGCGATGCGGTTACTTGCTAGGCGTAGCCGGTTGAAGTAGAGGCGACGACCGTCAGCACTGAGGGCGGGGTTAGCCGTATGAATACCGGGGCGGTTCACTTCCTTACCCAGTGCGGTGGGCTTACCCCAGGCCCCTTTGTCATCTTGGGTAGAGGTGTAAATCTGGCTAAAGCTATCCTCTTGGTCTCCCTCTCCTTCCACAATGGCGGAGGTGGATTTAAAGGTGGAATAGTAAAGCGTTTTCCCATCTGGGCCTAGGGTGGGGCTGTACTCACTAAAAGAACTGTTTACGCGCCGACCGACACTTTTAAGTTCCACCTCACTGGTTTCTTTGGGAGCGTCCCGGTAGAGTTTGATGCCCTCCAGTTCTAGCTTCGTTAAGGTTTCGAGCCGTTCATCGGTGTTATGCTGCAAAAAAGCTTCGAAATAAGTACGCGCTTCGTCGTACTGGCCGTCCATTTTTAGGGCCCGACCGTAGTGGTAGCGGTGGATGTTGTTGGTCGTGTCGGAAGCTTCGGACCGGCGAAAAACCTGTTTGTAGGTTCGGATAGAGGCAGCAATGTCCCGGAGTTTCAGATTCATTAAGCCAATTATGGGGCGTATCGACTCTTCCTCAAATTGGTCGTAGGCATTCTCATAATTCTCCAAGGCAACGAACCAATTGTCGGTACGGCGGGCAGAGTCCGCCGCGGCCATTAACTTCTCTTCGTTGGAGGCACCACTCAGGGGCTGGGCCACCAGCGGAAGGGTGAAGAGGCAGAGCAAAAGAGCAGAAAAGAAATATTTCATCGCTAGCGGTTAAAAGAGCCCTCGCTGAAAACTTGGGCGCTACTGAGTATGCTTTGAACGGGCAGTTTTGCTTGATTGCACAAGAACAACCCGCTAAATAACGCGTAAGCCGGGGACTGGCTTGTCAAGAACAAGTTAAATCCTCGGGCAAAGAATCGTGGGCGTTACGGTTGGTTTCTTGTAGATGTTGAAGATGTAGGCCGCCGATAACTCGAAGGCACCCTGGTAGCTATTTACGTTACGAGCTTGGCTCAGCGTAACGTCGTAACTCAATGCTGCGCGTAACTGTGGCCAGTCGAAGCCGAAAAGAATCTTAGCAGCATCATTCGTACGATAGCCAAGTCCAAGACGCATAGCTAAGTCCTTTTTCAAGGCACGGCTTCCCCAGGCTTGTAGGGAAATAGAGCTTGTTCCGGCAGAATTCTGAAAGAAAACGGTGGGCTGAAAGCGCCATTTCTCACTCATTTCCATATCCAGCCGGGCGTGCGCATGGATGGTACCTTTACGACTGCGGGTCTCTTCACTTTCCGGAGGGCTCATGTCGGGAGGTGTGGTCATGGACGTGTCGCGTCGGGTAAGTGACCGCCTTTCGGGAGAAGTAAGGTGCAGCAAGGAAATGCCCCCTTCGAAGGTATTCCCTTTCTTTGGGTCCATCAGTAATTTGAGCTTTACCCCCACATTGAGGTCATTGACACTTTGGTTGTTGTTGCCCATCCCTGGGATGTTGGGGCCACCACCCATCCCCGAAAACTCATCGGCACCGATATCCCTAAAACTGGGGCTGAGGTCAATATTGATGGCTTGATCAAGCTTTCCATCCGACTCAAGCCCATAGGAAATGCTCCCGTACTGGACGCCAAGGGTAAATACATTCTGCCGCTTCTTATCGAGGGCAAGATGATAGGCGGCGCTAAAGCCAAAGAAATTCTGGACCAGATTCAAATCACCAGATCGGTCATTCACTAGGCTCATCCCGACCCCAATCCAGTCCTGCTTTCTCAAACCGAAGGCCAAGGGAGCATCCACGTAAGCGGTTGGCGATTGGATGCCACTAAGGCTATACCACTGCCCCCGGTATATGCCACCTGCGCGAATGGAGCCCGAAAAAGCCCCCGTATTAGCGGGGTTGAGCCACAGGGGGGCGTAGTTGTGCAAAGTATAGTGGACGTCCTGAGCACTCAGCGAGAGCGAGGTCGTAAGGCCGAGAATAAGCAGAAATAGTAGGCGGCTTTGGCGCATGGGCTGGCGGTTATTCTTGTCGAAGGGGAAGGCCCAAGATAAGCACAAATCCTACTTCCGCGCCAACGGACGTTTATAGACCGGTACGGTGCTACAGGGTTCCCCGTACATCACCGAGCGGGCGATGGGGCGAAGCTTCGCCGTAATGTCCAAATAAGCCGAGGCGGGAACATTCTTATCGCCACATCCTTTGATGACGACCCTTTGGTCCGCAAAAGCTTGTGAATCAAGGCCCGCAATGGTCTGACGGTAGTGCTGACGCAGGTATTCTTCCTCGGTCCCCTGATAAATTTCCAAAGCAAAAGGGCTGGCTGCTGCGGCTACTAGCATATAGGCCCAGGCGGGAATAATGGCGTCTGCTGAACAAAATACTAACAGTACTTTGTCCTTGTACTGACTAAAATCGTGCTTCTTAATGGCCGCGCGAAAGTCTTTTTCCTTAAGAATTAGCTCCATAAAGAGGTAATCTTTCAGGTCAAAAGCAGCAAAGGCTGCGTC
>JBCDGT010000573.1:0-3404 GCA_038750915.1 Bacteroidota bacterium | reverse complement strand
CTATTGATGGAAGTAGTCCGCAAGCACTACTATTCTAGTCAAATCAAAAAGAAGGAATGGAAATTGATAAAGTCGCCCTAATTCGTATTGAAAAAGGAAAAGTTTTAATGACAAAATCTTTCGGAAAAGATAAATATTACCTCCCGGGTGGGAAACGCGAAAAAGGAGAGTCTGATGAACAGACCTTGGTGAGGGAAATTGCCGAAGAATTAGACGTTGAAATACTGACGGATACCGTCACGTACAATGGTACCTTCAGGGCTCAGGCTGATGGGAAAAAGAAAGGAGTTACGGTGAAGATGACCTGTTATTCCGCCCAATATAATCGCCAACCGCGGCCCCGTAATGAAATAGAAGAGGTACGGTGGATGAATTTTGGAGATATTGACTTAGTAGCGGAGGTGGATAAGAAGATATTTAAATACCTGAAGGAAAAGGGAGAGTTAGTTTGACCGGTACCCAAAATGCGACCATTACAGTAATTGACCGCTTGTGCAGGCAGTAGTTCGAGTTGACTATTTAGCATTGGTAGCCACCAAGCGATAAGTACCGGCCGTGACGGTAATTCCCGTTGCTCGATCTTCGTCTAGAGCTAAGACCGTTTCTGTCCCCGCTGGGCTACTTTGAAAAAGCTGTATGTTCCAAGTGCGATAAGCCGGAGGCACTACGATTTGACCGGTTGTATTTGGGGGAACCGTAATGGTGTGCTTAAAGGTGTCGTCAGTTAAGGTCCAACTACTAGCAATATGACCGTAGGGGGATTCATGAGTGGCTGCGGCTTGCTTGAGGGGGCCACCAGGAATAGGGGCAAATTCAATTTTACGGTAGCCTGGTTCCAGATGGGCAATGCCCGCCACGCGCTCGTACATCCACTGGCCAATCGCTCCGTAGGCATAGTGGTTGAAGGAGTTCATGCCCGCAGTTTCAAAACCGTTCTCGTGGCTGTAGCTGTTCCAGCGTTCCCACATGGTGGTAGCGCCCTGGTCGATGGAGTAAAACCAACTGGGGTAGCTTTCGGTGAACAGGAGACGATAGGCCAGGTCGGTATGGCCGTAGCGATCAAGTACGGGGGCCAGCAGCGGGGTGCCGAGAAAGCCGGTTCTGAGGTGGTAGTCTGCCGCTTCAATTTGTGCTAGCAGATGAGTGACGGCTCGCTCCGCTAATTCGGCTGGGAGAAGGTCGAAGCCAAGGGCCAGCAAGTACGCCGTTTGGGTGCCGCGCTCTTCGGTGATGCTTCCGTCGGGAGCGAAGTAGGTGGTTTGCAGCGCGGTTTTGACGGAGTCCAGTAGTGCTTCGAGGGCCTTTGCTTCTTGGTCTTTACCCAGCACCCGCGCGCTGCGCCCGCATAAGTCGATGCTACGCGCAAAAAAGGCGGTACAAATGAATTCTTGGGGGGTGTCCCCACGTAAATTACCGTCAGTAGGGTAGGGTTGGAGCCAATCGTTGAAGCTTTGAAAATTAACCAGTAGTTGGTCGTTGGCTTGTTGGCGGTAAAAATCCACCCAGTCACGCATCATCGGGTAATTTTCTTCTAGCACATCTTGGTCTCCGGTGCGCTGGTAAAGTTCCCAGGGGATGATGGTTGCCGCATCCCCCCAACCGGCACTGAAGCGTTTACCGGCAATGTTAGGGATAACAATCGGGATGCCTCCGTCGGGGAGTTGTTCTTCGCGCATACTCTGGAGCCAGGCGGCCCAGAACGCGTGAACGTCCCTCAAAAAGAGGGAGGTGGGCGCGAAAACCTGCGCGTCTCCCGTCCAGCCCATGCGCTCGTCGCGTTGGGGACAGTCGGTGGGGATGTCCAGGAAATTACCCCTTAGGCCCCATTCGATATTGCTTTGTAACTGATCCAGCTTGGAGTGGTCGCTGGTGAAAGTTCCCGTGGTGCTGAAGTTAGAATGCTGAACTAGGCCTTTTACCCAATTGGTTTTGGGTTTTTCTCCGGCGGGGTAGCCACTAAGTTCAATATATCGGAAGCCGTGAAAAGTGAAGGAGGGATGCCAGTTGATGGAGCCATCTCGTTCCGCAACGAAATAGTCCAACGAGCGGGCGGAACGATAACTTTTTAGGTGCAGGGAACCGTCCTGATTGAGCATCTCCGCCATCCGAACCTGGAGGGTATCCCCGCGCTTTAAGGGTACTTGTAAGTGTGGTACGCCCACCATGTTCTGCCCTAGATCAAAGAGTGCTCGGGAAGGGCCAATTTCTGAGACCGATTGTGTCAGTAAGGTATCCATAATGGCCGTTGGAGCGTGCCGCTTAGGGCGTAGTAGAGGAAGCGCTTCGATGGGGTCTACTGCTACCTTGGACCAGTCGGAGGTCGCAAACCCCGGCTGCTTCCAATCAGCGAATTCTGCCTGTGGTTGGTAGCTGGCGCCATCGTAAATGCTGGCGTACCGGAGCGGACCCTGGTCACTGGCCCGCCAGCTTTCGTTGGAGACGACGCGGGTGTCTCCTGCCTCCAGTTGTAGCAGTAAGCGGGGTGGTTCTCGGTTGGTCCATTGGGAACTGCTGTAGCCGATGCGGCCGGCGTACCAGCCTTCGGTTAGCGTGACGCCAAGGATGTTTTCGCCGGTTTGGAGCAGGTCGGTGACGTCGTAAGTCAGGGTTTCTATCCGCTTTTTATAGGGCGTCCAGCCTGGTGTCATGACGTCTTTACCTATCCGCTTTCCATTGAGGTAGGCGGTAAATAGGCCTTTAGCCGTCAGGTATAAGCGAGCTTGCTCCGGTAGCTCATCCAGACTAAAGGATTTACGCAGGTAAACGGGGCGAAAGCGGGGTAAGCCAAATTCCGTAGTGTCGGTAGGTGGAGGCAGGCCGATCCACTTCCCTGCCCAATCATCGTTATTAAGCAGGCCGTACTCTACAGTCGCAGTAGGACTCCAGTCGGAAGAACGGTCGTCTTGGTCCCAGTAACGGACGCGCCAATTCACCTGGCGCCGGGATTTCCCTAGTGTCGTGGCATCATCCGCTAGTCCATAGGGGACGGCATTAGAAGTAGCTTCCAATACCTTTCCCGATCCCCATAATAGTTTTTTTTGGTCCGCCCCAGCGTATACTTCGATTTCGTAAGCGGATTGGTTTTCAACCCCTTTCGCTACCGGGAGTAGCCAGGAGAAGGTCGGGTCGGCATCGTAAAAGCCAATGGGGTCACTAAAACCTTCACTAACGCTCAGGTTGTTTGGCGGCGGTATTTCCGAGCTGGAACAACTACTGATTGATACAAAGAGGCTAGCAAAAGCGATCACCAGGATTATAGAGGAATGGGTAAGCAAATAGTCGCGATTAGTCATGATTGAGCAGCTGGTAGGTAGTAACTTATTCTTTTGAATCTTTACTAGGACGAACGAACCCAAGTTGAACCCTTAGGATGTGACCATATGGTAAGGCCACAAAGAAATTTT
>JBCDGT010000572.1:0-3406 GCA_038750915.1 Bacteroidota bacterium | reverse complement strand
GATTACTTGTACTACCTTCTCCGAGCAATTTTCCCAAGACTTGGTGTGGCAGTACGTTGCAGATCCTTTCGGCGTTCAGGCCCAGCTTAATGCCGCCTTTGGTGAAGTGACCGCAACGGATAATTGCCCCAACACTCGGACGATACAGTCGATCAACGGGGAGTTAAATAACTGCGGTGTGGGCCAGTTTACCCGTTACTTCCGGGCGGTAGACGCTACGGGTACCGTGGCCAGTAACCAGTGCCACCAAATTATCAACGTTACTGCAGAGAATGATTACACCATCCGCTTCCCAGGTGATGCATCTTATCAATGCGGTGAAATTCCCGATCCAGAAGACATCCTCGGAACGGAGAATGGTTGTGACCTATTAGTGGTCACTACTGATATCGACACATTGGTGGCGGAAGCTGCAGAATGCTATAAGCTTCGCCTCACTTACGATGTCATCAACTGGTGTGAATACAACAGTCTCTCAGCAGTCATTCCCGTACCGCGCGATCCTGATAATGATGGCAACTTTGCCGAACCGGTTTACCTAAATATTGTCCCCCTCGAAGGCCTCAACTTGGAGGATGACCGGGCCATCATTGATCAAGATGCGACGCCCTTCAACGGTAATGATTTGGGGGATATCATCCCGAACTATGGTGCCAGCAATCGTCGCGGATTTTTCCGTTACCAGCAATACGTGAAGGTTTACGATGAGGTAGCGCCGGAGCTTACAATTCCCCAACCCGACCTTGGCCTAGCCATTACGGAAGACTGCCTTGGAGGCGTCATCCTGGAATTTACTGCTACGGATGCTTGTAGTGCGGAAACCGCTACCACTATTTTCATCGATACGGATGTTGTTGATCGTAATAACGACGGGCAGTTTACCGCAGTGGATTTCGTAGCGGATCGGGAAATCAATCAGAACCGCTTCATGGGGAATCCGGAAACGGGGGTGGAAGTATTCATTCGCAACTTACCTATTGGACGCCACCTAGCTCGTGTACGCACTACGGATGGTTGCGGCAACCAAGATCAACGCTTTGTCGTACTGTCCGTAGAGGATGGTAAGGCACCCACGCCTTCCTGTATCCAGTCGATTTCTACAGCACTCATGCCGGACCCCGAAGCAGGCGGTATTGGGGTTGTATGGGCTAATGACTTTGTTGCTAGCCCCGCCAGCGTTTGTACGGAAACGCCCATCACCTATTCCATTTATACGGAAGCGGAAGCTCGTATGCCTGGCTTTATTCCTAAGACCGATAATCACCGTTTAGACTTAGACTGTGGGGACATAGGAGAGATTATTGTGCGTATATACGCCTTTGCGGAAAGTACGGGCCGACACGATTTCTGTAACGCCGTACTACACGTAACGGATAATAGTGGCAACGTCTGCGCTGATCGCAATGCAAGTATCGCCGGAGTGATCCGTACGGAAACCGGGGAGCCGATGGCTGCAGTAGCCGTTTATAACGATGGCCCCGTTACCTTGCAAGAGAATACAGAAGACGAGGGGGACTTCATTTTTGACGGGCTCGAAGCGGGGCTCGACTACACCATCCAACCATACGATAACAGCGATCCCCTAAATGGGGTCGCTACTAGGGATATCAACTTTGTTGCTCGCTACCTCCTTGGAGTAGATGATGAGCTTACTCCTTACCAACTTATTGCCGCCGACGCCAACCGCAATGGTGTCATCACCATCAGGGACCTAATCATGATTAGAGAGGTCATTCTTGGCCTTGCTGATGATTTTGACAACAATACTAGTTGGCGTTTTATCCCTAAAGATTACGTTTTCCCCGATCCCGATAATCCCTTCTTAGAGGACTTTCCGGAAGTGGCCAACTTCAATGACCTGGCGGAGAGTGAATTCGTGGAGTTTGTGGCCATTAAGACGGGAGATCTGGATAATTCTGCTCGTCCGAAAGTAGACAACGCTAATCTTAGAGGAGGGGTAAGCCCCTCGGGTAGTCGTATCGGCCAAAGTAGTAGCCTGTCACTGCGTCAGGATCCAAGAAAGAGCAATAGTTGGCAGTTGCAGGTGACCGGAGCAATAGCGACTTCTGCACTACAATTTAGCCTTGACTTACCCGAGAAAACCGCCGTAAACCCAGGCCTCATTTCCCCTGAAGAATATCGCCGTAGCCTTGCGGGAAAACTGCACGTAAGCTTTGCCCCTCAGCAAAGCAATCCAATTGCTACGAACGAAGCGTTGCTTACGTTTACCCTGCCGGCCCAGGCGAACGTTACGGAGATAAACTTGAGTAATGATGGGTTGCCAGCCGAAGCTTATGACCTCAGTAATGCCGCAATCGGATTACAATTAGAGGATAGTGGGGTATTGTCTTTAACCGATCTTGCGGTCAATGTTACTCCAAATCCACTAAAGACAGAGGCGCGTCTTCGCGTTCAGTGGCCGATTACCGAAAAAGTCACCTTGCGTATCCGAGACCTTGCCGGCCGTTTGGTCAGCGAGCGCCATCTCGATCTGAGACAAGGAGACAACCAATTTGAACTGGCGGAGGCCGACTTTGCTTCCACTAGGGGTGTTTACCTGCTCCAACTTAGTGGCGACGCTGGAGAACACCGTCGCAGCCTGCGCGTGATTAAGCAATAAAGGGCGACGGCCCGTACGGTTTCCTGAGAAACCGCCGAGCCGCCATGGTACAAATTCGTTCCGATAAGCCGGGTTCTGTCGTCTCCTTTCTGAAGAAAGGCGAGCTCCACCATTTATCTAGGCCGGCGATTACTCGCTGGCTCCATCTACCTACCCGTGTTACTGGAATGACCGCCGGATCGACGGCTTCCTAGCGTAAAACGCCAAGAAATAACACTGCTTGGTATTTCAACCCACGGGGTTTACCCCTCCTGAACATTACTGCTCGCGAGCGTGCGCTCTTACCGCACGTTTTCACCCTTACCCTGGCCTAAGCCAAGGCGGTTTAGCTTTCTGTGGCACTTTCCGTATTTCGGGCATTCCCGAAACCCCGGCCGTTAGCCGGCGTGGTATCCTGTGTTGCCCGGACTTTCCTCTTGCCCGCAAGGAGCAAGCGGTGGAGTAGACGAATTCGCAGCAGGGAAACACCTTCAAGATGGTGATGGTTGCAGCTCCGGTTACCAGAGGGTGAATATCCCGTAGAACATTCCTGCCCCCCTACGCCTTTATCCACAAACCGATTTTCTAATGCACGACATCGAGCCGCATTTCGGCTGGCGTGAGCGATACCGTGCCGAGCACGACGAGCTCTCTCCCTTTTTTGGCCGGGAGTACGACGAGTTTGGTTTCAGTAACCGCGTCTACAATTACCTGCTTCACCCTCAGTGGGATGAATTTGGGGCGGAGACCCTTTACCTGAAATTACTGTTTGCTGACTACGATGCAGGCTATGCCATTATCGAAATG